>JBKHJQ010000145.1:0-6567 GCA_046538055.1 Actinomycetota bacterium | reverse complement strand
GTCCTGGTCATCGCGGGCGTGGCCCTGTTCCTCATCAGGCGTCTGCGGGACCGCGGGGCCCTCGCCCTGGAACGGGGAACCGACTTCGCGGCGCTGGCCGGCCTCTTCGCCGTGTCGATCACGGGACTGATGCTGACGGCGTCCAGTCTGTGGATGGAGGGCCGCTTCTACACCTTCCTCAACATCCTCCATGCGCTGACCGTCATCCTCGGGTTGCTCTACATACCCTTCGGGAAGTTCTTCCACATCCTGCAGCGCCCCGCCAACCTGGGCATCGCCTTCTACCGGGAGGCAGGGGATGAGAGCGGCCCTCACAGGTGCGTCGAGTGCGGGGAGCCGTTCGCCTCCCGGCTGCAGATGGAAGACGTCAAGGAGGTGCTCCCCCAGGTCGGGTTCGACTACAGCACGGCGGACGGACGTAACTACCAGGACGTGTGCCCGCGCTGCCGTCGCCGACTGGTGGGGCTGTCCCAGGTGTCCCGTGTAGGAGGTTTCGGCTGATGGCGGAGATCCCCATCACAGAAGAGGAGTTGATAGACCGCTACGGACCCCATCTCAACCGGGTGCCTCCGGGCGGCTGGGACGCGGGCCTGGACATCGACCGGACGGTGGACACGCATTGTTGCTTCTGCGGCCAGCAGTGCGGCATCCGCCTCAAGGTCTCAGATGACCGGGTGGTGGGTTTCGAGCCCCGCTACGACTTTCCCTTCAACGAGGGAAAGCTCTGCCCCAAGGGGGTCAAGCGCTACCTGCAGGGAAGCCACCCAGACCGCCTGCTGGAGCCGATGGAACGCGACCCCTCCCATCCCGGCGGCTTCCGCCCGGTGAGCTGGGACCAGGCACTGGACCGGACCGCACGGGAGATCCGCCGGATCCAGGAGGAATACGGGCCCGACTCGTTTGCCATGCTGTCCGGCGTCTCCATCACGAACGAGAAGTCGTACCTGATCGGCAAGTTCGCCCGCCTGGGTATCGGCACGGCCAACCTGGACTACAACGGCCGCCTCTGCATGGTCTCGGCCGGAGCGGCCGGCAAGAAGGCTCTGGGCGTCGACCGGGCCGCCAATCCCTGGTCCGACATCCCGGAGGCGGAGGTGGTGTTCGTGGCCGGCGCCAACATCGCCGAGTGCGCCCCCATCACCACTCACTACATCTGGCGGGCACGGGACCGGGGAGCGAAGCTGATCGTGATGGATCCGCGGGTTACGCCCGCGGCTCGCACGGCGGATGTCTTCTTGGGGGTCAGGCCGGGCACCGACCTGGCGGTCCTCTCGGCCATCCTCCACATCCTCATACGGGAGGACTGGCTCGACCACGAGTTCATCGAGAGCCACACCGTCGGGTTCGAGGAGGCGGCCGCCGCGGTTTCCTCGGCGACGCCGCAGTGGGCGGAGGAGGTCTCGGCGGTGCCGGCGGAGCGCATCGAGCAGGCGGCCGAGCTGTGGGGGCGTTCCGCCACAGGGATACTGCTCCACGCCCGGGGGATCGAGCACCACAGCAAAGGCGTGGACAACGTGCTCGGCTGTATCAACCTGGGGCTGGCCACCGGCAAGTACGGGAAACCGGGCTGTGGCGTGAGCACCATCACCGGCCAGGGCAACGGACAGGGAGGGCGGGAGCACGGCCACAAGTGCGACCAGCTCCCCGGCAACCGGGACATAACCAACCCCGAGCACCGGGCCCATGTCGCCTCGGTGTGGGGATGCGACCCCTCCGAGATCCCCGGCAAGGGCCTCACCGCCCAGGAGATCATGAACGCCATCCACGCCGGGGAGGTCAAGGGCCTGCTGTCCATCTGCTTCAACCCGCTCGTCTCACTGCCCGACGCCGGTTTCACGCGGGAGGCTCTGGACAAGCTGGAGCACTACGCCGTGATCGACTTCTTCCTCTCGGAGACGGCCCAACACGCCGACGTCGTCCTCCCCGGGTCGCTCCACGAGGAGGACGAAGGGACGGTATCCACGCTGGAGGGCCGGGTGGTGAAGATCAACCAGGCGATCCGGCCCCCCGGCAACGCTCGCCGGGACTGGGAGATCATCTGCGAGCTGGCCCGACGCCTCGACCGGGGCCAGTACTTCGACTACTCCGGCACGGAGGAGATGTTCGAAGAACTGCGCCACGCCTCCCGGGGCGGGAGTGCCGACTACTACGGGATCACCTGGCAGCGCGTGGTGGACGAGCAGGGTGTCTTCTGGCCCTGCCCCGAGATCGGACATCCCGGTACCAGGCGCCTCTTCGAAGGTGGCCGCTTCTACCACCCCGACGGCAAGGCGCGCTTCATCCCCACCCCGTGGCGGGAGTCGGCCGAGGTGCCCGACGACGACTACCCGATCTACCTCACCACGGGCCGGGTCATCAGCCAGTACCTCTCGGGAACCCAGACCCGGAGGATCGGAGCGCTGGTCGACCAGTACCCCGAGCCTCTGTGTGAGATCCACCCCCGTCTGGCCGGGGAACTGGGAGTGGAAGACGGGGACATGGTGCAGGTCACCTCCCGGCGCGGCTCCATGACGCTGCCCGCCAAGGTGGTCTCCACCATCCGCCCCGACACGGTGTTCATCCCCTACCACTGGCCCGGTACCCGATCCGCCAACCAGTTGACGCACCGCTCCATCGATCCCATCTCGGGGATACCCGAGTTCAAGGTGAGTGCGGTGCGGGTGGAGCGGGCCGCCGGCCGGGGCGAGGTCCACGACGACCGCGACCTGACGTTGCACGGAGACGGCCACCGATGACGACCGAGGCACCGACCCTGGGAATCGACCCGGCCACCGCCGTCTTCGCCGTGGATCACAGCCGCTGCATCGGGTGCCGGGCCTGCGTGCAGGCATGCGCCGAGTGCGACACTCATCGGGGGGTGTCCCTCATCCATCTCGATACCGTCGACAGGGCTGCCTCCACCCAGACCGTCCCGATGGTCTGCATGCATTGCGAGGATCCCACCTGCGCCGAGGTCTGCCCCGCCGACGCCATCAAGCAGAACGAGGACGGCGTGGTGCAGTCCTCTCTCAAGCCCCGCTGCATAGCCTGCTCCAACTGCGTCTACGCATGCCCTTTCGGGATCCCCAAGATGGTCTCCGAGTACGAGCAGATGATGAAATGCGACATGTGCCTCGACCGGACATCCGAGGGCCTCAAGCCGATGTGCGCCTCGGTATGCCCCTCGGAGGCGCTGTGGTACGGGACACAGGAGGAGTTCGAGCGGAACCGGAGAGGGCGTCTGGTGCGGGACTGGAAGTTCGGGAACGAGGACGTGCGCACCAAGGTGGCGATCGTGGCCGACGAGCCGGGGCCGGTGGACGTGTTCATCGGCCGCCAATCCGGGCACTGGCTGGACGACCCCTTTGGCCTGGAGGAGGCCGGGTGAGCGAGACTCCCATCTGGAGACGGGACTTTCCCTACACCAGTGCCGGCGAGGAAGGAGTGACCCGCCGGGAGTTCACCCGGTTCCTGATGGCCGCTTCGGTGGCGGCGGCCGGAGGCGGCGGCCTGATGGCGTGGTGGGCATCGTTGCGGACGATCAACACCGGGGAGCCGCGGGAGATAGTCGCTCTCGACGCGGTTCCCGTGGGCGGCAGCCATCTCTTCGACTATCCCACGCCCCGCGACCCGGCCATCCTCCTCCGACTCGATCCCCAGACGGTGATCGGCTTCAGCCAGAAGTGCACGCACCTGGGATGCGTGGTCTACTGGGAGCCCCGGGAAGGCCACCTCGAGTGTCCCTGCCACGAGGGAATCTTCGACCTGGACGGGCGGCCGGTGGCCGGACCCCCCGAGCGGCCCCTCGCTCGTATCGAGCTGGAGATCCGCGATGGCGCGGTATGGGCTATCGGCGCACGGGCAGAGCAGGCATGAGGCTCAGGTCCCGGACCCAGATCTCCAACGCGGTGATGGTGTATGTCATTCTGCTGCTCAGCCTCCAGCTCTTCCTGCTGGCGGTGGCTGCGGAGGCGTTTCTGGCCGCCGAGCCAGGGCTGGCCTGGTCGGCCACCGCCGTGTCGGCCGTGCTCGCCCTGGGGACCGTCATCTTCTACCTCTACTTCCGCCGTGCCTGAGCCCGAGACCGGGCCCATTGGCGGCCAGATGAACTCGGTGGTGGCGGGCATAGCCCGGCGCCTCCGGATTCCGTACCTCCTGGAACGCCACTCCTCCACGGCGGTGATGGGAGCATTCTCGCTCGTCAACGGAATCATCTCCATCGGCCTGATGGCGGCGGCCGCCTGGGTGACGGGCAGCGCCTTCGTGTTCCCCTCCCTGGGTCCCACCGCCTTCCTGTTCTTCTACACCCCCACCCTGGCCTCTGCCGCACCCCGCAACACGATCTTCGGCCACCTCATTGGCGCCCTCGCCGGCTACCTGGCTCTGGTGCTGTTCGGACTGACCGAAGCCGCTCCCGCGCTGTCCACGGGAGTCACCCTTCCCCGGGTGGCGGCCGCAGCCGTGTCCCTCGGCCTCACCTCCGGCCTGATGGTGTGGCTGAAGGTGCCTCACCCTCCGGCCGGGGCCACCACCCTGATCGTCTCGCTGGGGATCCTGCGGACTCTCACCGACCTGGCGGTCCTCATGCTGGCCGTGGCCCTTCTCACCGTGCAGGGCTTTCTGATCAACCGGGCGGCCGGCATCGACTACCCCCGGTGGGCACCCAAGAAGCCGGCATGACCCCGAGGCGGCGGCGCCGGGTGATCGAGTCGCACACCATCGCCCGGGCCGCCCTCCGCGCCGGAAGCGGCTTCGCGGTGGTGGCGGCGGTGTGGTCGGCGGTGGTGCTGGTGAGAGGCGGCTCGTGGTGGGGTCCCCTCCATGCTTTCCTGGCGGGGACGGTGCTGTTGGCCATCTCCGGCACGAGCCAGATGTTCACCGTCACGTGGGCGGCCGCTCCTGCTCCCTCCCGGGTGGCCGCGTCGGGGCAACGGTGGCTGGCGATCGTCGGTGCCGCAGCCGTCCTCGTCGGCGTCTCCCGTTCCCTTCCGGCGTTGACATGGGCGGGCGCAGGCGCGCTGGCCGCGGCGTTGCTCTTGCTGGCCTGGTCGATACGCCAGTCAGTCCGCCGCAGCCTCCTGCGGCGCTTCGACCTTTCGTCTCGCTTCTACCTGGTCGCCTCCATGTGTGGCGTGGTGGGGGTCACCCTGGGAGGGCTCCTCGCAACCGGGACCGCAGGAGGGGCCTTCGCCCCCATGCGGATCGTCCATTCCCATCTCAATCTGGTCGGTTTCGTGGGCCTCACGATCGTGGGGACGCTGCCCACGTTCCTTCCCACGGTGGCCCATCACCGTGCGGTGAGCGGCCGGGAAGCCACCGCCGCCTGGGCGATGGGCGCGGCCGGGGCCGTAGCGATGGCGGCGGGCCTGTGGACGGGACCGCAGGCGGTGGGCGCCGGCACGATTCTGGTGGGGGCCTCCGCGGCTTCGATCCTGGCGGGAATCCTGGCGCGCCTGTGGAGGGCCGGCAGGAAGAGGCCAGAGTTCGTTCAGATCTGCCTGGGCACGGGCTGGCTGATCGTCTGGTCGATGGTGGACGGCACGCGCCTGCTGGCGGGAGCACCATCCACTGCGTTCGGGGGATGGACCGCAGCCGCCATCCTGGCCGGCGTGGGCCAGGTCCTGGCGGGGTCGCTCGCCTACCTCCTTCCCGTCCTGGCCGGACCTCCCCTGGCCGACAACCTGGCCCGCATGACCTCCCGCCCCTGGACGCCATGGGTAGCCGCCAACCTGGCCGGCGCCGCTCTGGTGACGGCCAACCCCGAGGTGGCGGTGGCCGCAGCGATCCTCTGGGGCATCGACTTCGCCGTCCGTGTGGCTTCGCTCCGCCGGGGGCCCTTGGTCCCGAGCGAATAGGGCCTTTCGCCGCCTCCCCCAAGACTTCGGACTCTCCCCGGATCGCCCTCCCTCCCCGATCATCCCCCGTGTAGGCAGTTGGGTCCTAGAAAGAGAAAGAGAGCATCCGATGACTGCCATCGTCACCGACAGAGCCGCCCCGCAAGAGGCGACCAAGTACAGAAAGAGCTGGCTACTCCTGGCCACCGCCATCCTGGCGCTGACGGTAGGGTTCGGCTCCATCGCCGGCGGAGTCTTCGGCGCCTGGTACACCTGGGATCAGGCAGCCGTCCAGTCGGTGGTCACCCCCGACGACGCCGCCATCCCCGGTGCCGACGTCAGGGGCCCGTTCACGATGTGGGCTCAAGCGGACATCATCACCCAGCATCAGCTGGAAGGCACCGATGGCCTCTACTACGCGGAGATGGACAGGATGGTCCCGGCCGTGGACGAGGCCGGCCAACCGGTCCTGGACGAGGCCGGCGAACAGGTGATGGTCCCCAACGAGGCACGCGCCTCCTGGATCAATGCCACCGCCCTCACCACGGCCCTGAGCCTGGGAATCCTCTCCTATGCCCTGTCGGCGATGGCAGTTGCGGTGGGACTGACGCTGGTGCTCACCGGCTTCGTGTTCCTGCGAATCCGCAACAAGGCCGTCCTCATCTGAGGTCTGACGGCCTACCGACAGAGAAGGGCCGGGCCCCAGGGCCCGGCCCTTCTCGTTGCCCAGGGCCCAACGGGGCAGGCGCATCTC
>JBKHJQ010000144.1:0-6585 GCA_046538055.1 Actinomycetota bacterium | reverse complement strand
GATGAGACAGCTCTCCCCCGCAGACCGGGCGCGCCGCGACGGGCGGTCAGTCCCCGGTTGGAGCCGCGACTTCCGCCCAGACCGTCTTGCCGCCGGGCGAGGGCTCTATGCCCCACCGCTCGGAGATCGTCTCCACCATCCGCAGACCCCGGGTGGATTCAGTGAGCTCCTCCATGGCAGGAACGACGGACGATCCGTCGGAGACCTCCAGGCGAACAATCTCGCCCTCCCGCCGGATGCGCACGCTGAACTCCGTCCGGGCATGGCGGATGACGTTCGCCGCCAGCTCCGAGGCGATGAGGACTATGTCCTCCAGCCGAGACACACCAGCCAGCGCTTCCTCCACGAATCGCCGGACCTCCCAGGCAGACCCGGGCTCGGGCTCGAAGTCCCTCACCTGGCTCATCGCTGCCGCCCAGTCACGAGGCACCGAACCGGCCGGGGTGGTGGACAGAGACTCATTGGCGATCGAACAGGTATCCAGTTGCGGTGAGCTCGATGACCCGGTCGACCCGGCTGCTCGTCCGCAGAGCAAGCTGATGCCTCTCCGCCGCTTCGGCCAGGCACTGCAGGCCGGCCAGGTCGATGAAAGTGACGTCGGTGAGGTCCACCTCCAACAGAGGCTGGTCGCAATCCAGAGCGCGGCGCAGCTCCTCCAGGGTGGCGATGTCCACCTCCCCGGCCGCCCACACGGTTCGGCGGTCCACGTCGTCCTGCCACTCCACCCGCAGGGCCGGGACCCTCATGACCGGACTCCCGAGCCCACTCGGCCCCCGGCCCACATGGGATGTGTATCTCCCGACCGCATTCGCGCACCGGACCCTAGCCACCTCCCGGGCGGAAAGCACGCAGGTCCCGGCCGGGATCACGGAGATCCTACGGGTCGAACACCGCCCTCGTGGGCCGCCTGGAGGCGGTCCGCCAGCAGTGAACACCACGGCGGCCGGTCGTACAATGCGGCCTATCCAGGTGTCAGCCACAAACAAGGAACCCGATCCTTCCCCGGCGAGGTATCTGCCGGCACTCGCCGTCGTCCTCCTCATCGTCGCCGCCTGCGGAGACCGCGCCCTGTCGATTGCCGAGTGGGAGAGGGTGTGGGAGGCGACGACCGCCACCATATCCCAGGCGAAGGACGGGGGAATCACCGACCAGGAATGCAACGACACCCTCGGGTATCTGCGGGAACAGAAGACGCGACTGATCCCCACCCCGCTGGAGGACCTGGAGGATCCGGTGGAATCCTGGTTCGAACTGTCCGAGAGCGCCTTCTTCGAATGCGCCTTCGGTCAGCAGGAGGTCCGGGAGGGAGCGCCCGTGTTCGAGCGGCTGCAAACGTTCCAGACATCCGTGAGAAGCGTACTGGCCGGCCAGTCCTGAACTGTGCCACTCCTCTCGGTCACCCCTTCCGGGAGACAGTGGTCAATCCCTCCCGAACCACCGCAGCACCCGCAGGGCGCGGAGCGTGTTCCAGCGGCTGGGCTTGCCCGGTCCCGGCTCCATCGCGAAGTGCTCTTTCCCCGCGTGATGGTTCTGCAGGGGCCAGGTCCCGTCCCGGCGCCGCTTCCTCTCCACCAGTTCCACGGCCTCCTCCGCTCGATCATCGGGTGGGATCCTCGAGGCGCGGAGATGCTCGAGACCGCGCAGAACGTCGTAGTGCCAGCGCGGGGGGAACGAGAAGAGCCTCCAGCGAGGATCTACCACCTCCCCGCGGGAGAGCGACCGGAACAGTCGCCGCTCCAGGAGATACTCGACGCCCCGTTGTCGGGCAGTCGCCACGTCGCCATCCAGCCCGTCGATGCACTGCTGGTACTCGAGGAGCCCCTCCAGGACGAGGATGGTCGTGTTGAAGGAAGAACGGGTCGATCCGTGGACCGTCTGGCAGTTCCATCCGCCGTCGTCGAGCTGCTCACCGAGCAGCCACTCGACCACCCCGTCGGTGGCCCCTCGGTGCGGGCGGAAGTAGGCGGCCAGGGCCAGGCACATGCCCGTGATGCAGGTCTCTCCCCGATATGTGAGCAGGGGCTGGCGTTCCCGGCCCATCACCACCCCCGACTCGACCCGGCTCACCGCCTCCCTGACCGGAGGGCTGGAAGGGTCCACGCCCAGGTCACGGAGGAGCAGGAGCGTGTAGGTGGTGGAGGTCCACTTCGGGGAGTAGCTGCCGCCTCCCCATTGCCCGCCCGGATCCTGCAACGCCAGCAGCCTCGACCCCCAGCCTGTGTGGGCCACTCGGGAGCGCTCGTCGTCGACCTCCCCGGCAGGCCGGTCGAGGACATCCCTCATCGTCTGCCACCGGATGGCAGGGTCCCCCTCCAGTAGCCACTCCGCTACGTCCACGCCCGAGAGGATACGCCACCAGGATGCGCCTCCGGGGAGATACCGGGACCTCCGCGCCACGACCGAGTAGGAGGGCCAATCGGTCGCAACACGTTCTAGGCGGTGCCGGGACGGCGCATCGCCGACCATGCCTCTGCCAGCCGTTTCACCCCCTGGTCGAGGGTGTCGGTGTCGGCCAGGTAGGGGATGCGGATGTGGTCGTCGTCGTTGCCATGGGCGTCAAAGAACGGTCCTGCCACCACCGCCACGCCGTGGCGGATGGCCACCTGGCTGAACTGAGTGGCGTTCCCGTCCGGCAGCCGCACCCAGGCGGTGACGCCTCCCGACGGCCGGGTCACCGACCACTCCGGCAGCTCGGATGCCAGACGGGAGACCAGGTACTGGAACCGCTGGGCCAGCTCGGACCGTCGCTCGGGGAGTATCGAAGGGGACTTGCGCACGAGGATCTCGGCCGCGACCTGGCTGGGGATGGCGGTGGCCAGATCGAAGACCAGCTTGTGACGGCTGATCAGCTCGATCACCTCCGAGGAAGCGCGGATCCACCCGATTCGAATTCCTCCCCAGAACGGCTTGGAGGCGGATCCCACGATCAGAGTGGATACCTCCCCTCCCGGCTCGAGGCCCACCGGCGGTGGCGGTTCCTCTCCGTCCAGAGCCAGCTCCACGGTGGATTCGTCCTCCACCACTGCGATCCCCCTCCCCGCCAGGTACCGCCGCAGCCGGGCCCGCTCCGCCCGGTTGATGAACGTCCCCGTCGGGTTGTGGAACGAGGGGATCAGATAGATCATCTCCGGTGGCCGGGCTTCGATGGCCCGGATCACATCACGGGCCAGGAGACCTTCCGACCCAACCGCCACGGTTCGTACGCTCGCTCCCAGCATGCGGAAGGACTCGATCGCCCCCGGATAGGAGGGGTTCTCCATCAGCACCGGGGTCCCCGGCTGGACGTAGGCGGCGGCGAGGATCGTGATGGCCTGCTGAGCACCGGCGGTGATCATCACCTCCTCGGGCACGGTGGGGATCCCCCGCTGCGTGAAGCGCTCCGCCACGGCCTGGCGCAGAGCCGGCAGCCCCAGCGGGAAGTAGCCCGGGCCGTGGACATGGGCCGCCGCCCGGTTCGACGCCTCCCGGAGTGCCTCCGCCACCTGGGGCGGAGGGTCGGGAACGGCGGCGGTGAGGTCCACCATGCTGGAATCGGCACTGCCCAGGTTCCGGAAGAGCGGATTCCGCCCGATGCCGGCGGCCGGAGCTGTGACCCCTCCGGCCAGTTCGAACTCCCGCACCCGGCGCACCCAGGTGCCGCTGCCGGAGCGGCTGTCGAGGTACCCGATCCGCTTGAGGACGTCCAGCGCTGCCACAACGGTGGTCCGTGACACCGCCAGCGCCCGAGCCAGGCCGCGCTCGGCAGGCAGGACGGTACCCGGACGGAGGTCACCCCGGTTGATGGCCTCCCGCAGGCCGTCGGCGAGCTGGGCGTAGAGCGAGCCGGTTCCGGAGGACCAGTCTCCCAGCACCTCCGCCAGCCTCACCTCGCCAATCCGGTTCCGGATCAAACCTCACCTCCGTGGGTGCGACCCGACGTGGGCCATCGAATCGCAGATTCGACCATCCTGCCATCTCCATGCAACCCGCTTCACCGGGCCGTGTCGCGCGGCTCCCGCTCACAGCCGTGACGGATGCCTCACGTCCCGGATGCGGCCCTGCCCCGCCCGCACCAGGTCGGCGGCCGTTTCGGAGTCACTCACGACACAACCGGCCGGGAGGGGGTAGGAGCGCGACCGGTGCCACAGGGCCAGCTCGTCGCAGGCGCAGACGTAGACGGCGATCGGCCCCATGTCCGAATTGTGGACTGCCCGGATCGATTCCAATCCGAGCAGCACGCGCCGGCCTTTGCGCTCACAGTCGACAACGAACATGGGGACGACCACCTCTCCTGACGGGTACGTACCTGGACCCATGATGTCGGACGGACCCACCAGGAACAGGGCCGATGCCGAGAAAGCGGACCTTCTTTCCGTGCCAGGGTGACGCCGGCACCGCCGAACCGCCCATCGGCCGGGGAGAATTGGCCGGAGAGGAGCGGGCCACTGCGGAACCCGGCGGAGGGTATCCTCACAGGGTGGTATGAGTCAGGTCGCCGGCAGCTCGCTGGACGTCAGGGCCGGCCCGCCTGCGTGGTGCTGACGTGCTGGAGCGGCCCCACCGAAGAGGACCCAGCGATCCGCGATCGCGTCGCCGCTCTCGGCCCCGTGATAGGCCGGTCCGTGGAGCGGATGCCCTACCCCGTGATCAACACCCTCTTCGACGAGCTGCTCCCGTCCGGACTGCGTCATTGCTGGAAGGGCGTCTTCAACCGGTGGATCCCCGACGAGGCGATCGACGTGCACATGGGCTACGGAGCCACCCTTCCTTCCGTCGAGTCGGCCACCCTGGTCTTCCCGATCGACGGCGCATGCCACAGGGACGCCCCTACGGATACTGCCTTTGCCCATCGAGACGCGGACTTCGCGGTCGTGGTGGGAGCCTCCTGGCACCACCCCTCCGACGATGAGGCGAACATCGCCTGGTCCCGTGACTACCACCGGGCGCTGCGTCCCCACTCTTTGGGAGGCGCCTACATCAACTTCTCGTCCGACGACGACGCCCGGCAGGTGAAGGAGAACTACTCCATCAACTACCCACGGTTGGTGGAGATCAAGCAGCGGTACGACCCGACGAATCTCCTCTGTCTGAACCAGAGCATCGCGGCAGACACGGCAACCTCATCCACCCCAGCCCGTGATACGCAACGAACCCGTGGGTCTTCCTAGACCGCGGCGTGGCGGGCAAGGAAGCGGCGGATCTCGGAGTTGCATCGCTCCGGTGCCTCCATGTGGACCATGTGGCCAACTCCGGGAACCACCACCAGCTCGGAGTCGGCGATACCCGACGCCAGAGGCTGGCGAACGGCGCCGGGAGCCCGCACGTCCTTCTCGCCGCACAGGAGGAAGGCGGGAACGTCCACGCCGCCCAGCACGTCCCTCAGGTCTGCCCGGGCGAACGCCTCCAGGGCGGTGCGGGTGGCGGCGGGATGGAAGCCGGCGAGCAGTACCGTGAGCTCCTCTCGGAGGTGGGGTGAGGCGTCTTCGGCCACGAGCGTGGAGATCAGCTCGGGAGCCCACTCCCCCACTGGCCGCCGCGAGTTCCTCCGCATCAGTTGCAGCCGGCGGTCCACTTCGTCGGCCGGCAACGAGCCAGCCCAGCCAGCGTAGGCGGAAACGAGGATGAGAGTCCGGACCAGGCCGGGATGGCGCCGGTAGAGCTCCAGGGCCAGACCCCCGCCCCACGACAGTCCACCCAGGTGGCAGGGGCCGAGATCCAGGGCCTGGATGAACTCGGCCAGCCAGTCCGCCCAGTCATCCAACCGGGTGGTCTCAGGAGGGTCGGAGGATTGACCGGCGCCGGGGGCGTCCCAGGCCACTACCCGATAATCGTCGGATAGGCCCTGCAGCTGCCTCCTCCACTCGAGGCTCTGCATCGGCCAGCCGTGCAACAGGACGAGCGGGGCTCCCTTCCCCGCCTCCCGGTACGCAATGGAGAGGCCGTCTATTTCGATGCTCTTCGGACGCTCCTCGAACACAAGTCAGCTCGCCCATCCACCCTAGGCGTCCGACCAGCGTGTCCGTCGTCTGCAAGCCCGACCGTGCTGCGCGTCACCCACAAGCGAACCCGACGGCATCCTATGGGCATGGAGATGCCCGGGTGAGCCCGAGCGACGCCGAGGTGTACGAGAAGTACGCCGATGAGCTGGTCCGATTCGCGACAGGGCTGGTGGGCCCCACCGATGCGGCCGACGTTGTGGCCGACACGTTCGCGAAGGCGGTCGACTCCGTGAGATGGGAGCGGGTGAGCGACCCCCGGAGCTATCTCTATCAGGCGGTGCTGAACCAGGTCCGGATGCGTCACCGCTCCACCATGCGGCGACGGGCCCGGGAGCTTCGGACCGCGCCCCGGGAGGGGATCGACCCCCCGGAGGTCCGACCCGAGGTCCTGGAGGCGGTAGGACGGCTCAGCTCCCGGCAACGGGCCGTGATCGTCTTGACCTACTGGGAGGACCTCGCCGCCCGGGAGGTGGCCGACAGCCTGGGGCTGTCGGAGGGAACGGTCAAACGACACCTGGCCCGGGGACGCGCCAGATTGAGAGAGATGCTCGGTGGCTGACAGAACAGACCAACTCATACATTCGGCGGTTCGTGAGCTGGTGGAGTC
>JBKHJQ010000143.1:0-6588 GCA_046538055.1 Actinomycetota bacterium | reverse complement strand
CCGCGAGATCGTGGCCCGGGTAGGCCGCTACGGGCCGTTCCTGGAGCGAGAGGAGGACCGGGCTTCCATCCCCGACGACCTCCCTCCCGACGAGCTGAGCGTGGAGCGGGCCACCGAGCTCATCGATGAGGCCTCCCGGGGCGACAAGATCCTGGGCACCGACCCCGACACGGGACTGGCGGTGTACGCCCGTACCGGGCGTTTCGGGCCCTATGTCCAGCTGGGCGAGCAGGAGGAGGGCTCCAAGGAGAAGCCCAAGCGGGCATCCCTGTTCAAGAGCATGGACCTGGACTCGATCGGACTGGAGGAGGCGCTGCGCCTGCTGTCGCTGCCGCGGGTGGTGGGCACCGACCCGGAGGGAGTGGAGATCCTGGCGTTGAACGGACGCTACGGGCCGTACATACAGCGGGGAGACGATCGCCGCAGCCTGGAGAGCGAGGAGCAGCTCTTCACCCTCACCACCGACGAGGCGCTGGAGCTGCTGGCCCAGCCGCCCCGCCGGAGAGGCCAGGCCCGCCAGAGCACCCTGAAGGAGCTGGGCGACGACCCCGTGACCGGCAAGAAGGTGACGGTCCGCTCCGGCCGCTACGGGCCGTACGTGACCGACGGCGACGTCAACGCCAGTCTCCGCAAGGGAGACGACCCCGAGAGCATCGACCTGGACCGCGCCGCCGAGCTCCTCGCCGCCCGCCGCCACAAGCTGGGGAAATGACCCCGTCTTCGCGCATCAACTGCCGCCTATGGCCCGCAGTTGATGCGAAAACGGTCAGGAGGAATACTCCCGCAGCCGGTCGACGGTGGGGCGGCGGAGGCGCAGTCCCACCACCACCCGCATCGCCTCCAGGATGATCGGCCAGCCCATCTTGGACTTGCCCCGCACACGGTCCACGAAGACGATGGGAATCTCGGTGACCCGGGCACCGGCCAGCTCTGCCCGGTAGGTGGTCTCGATCTGGAAGGCGTAGCCGTTGGAGCGGATCTCCTCCAGCCGGATCGACTCCAGCACGGAGCGCCGGAAGCCCTTGAACCCGCCCGTCAGGTCCCTTTGGCGAAGACGCAGGATGGTGCGGGCATACCGGGAACCGAACCGGCTCACCGCCAGGCGCCAGAAGGGCCAGCCCTTCACCCCTCCTCCCCGCACCCATCGGGACCCGAGGACGAGGTCCGATCCCTCACCCAGCTTTCGGCGAAGCTCCCGCAACGTTCCCGGGGCATGAGACCAGTCGGCGTCCATCTGATAGATGCGCCGGTAGGGGCGGGCGAGGGCCCAGTCGAAGGCCGCCCGGTAGGCGCTCCCCAGGCCCTGCTTGCCGGAGCGATGCAGGACGCGGACCCGGTGGGGATGCTGACCGGCCATACGGTCGGCTATCGCTCCGGTACCGTCGGGAGAGCCGTCGTCGACGACCAGAACATCGAACGGGCCTTGCTCGAGGATCTCCTCCACGAGGGGCTTGATGTTCTGCGCCTCGTTGTAGGTCGGGATTACGACCAGGTCTTCTGACATCGCTTCTCCTTTCTCGTACGTGCCAACCGCCCCGGCGGTCTCGGCCGCCTCTGCGGCCGGTGCCCATGTCCAGCGAACGTTGATCGAGAAGTTCCAGGCCAGCGCCGCCCCGATTCCCGCCAGATTGGCGATCAGGTAGTGCAGCCCGAAGAGCTCGACCAGGCTCGTGAGAACTGCGACGTTCACCAGGAGCCCGCCGGCGGAGACCACGTTGAAGCGCAGGAATCTCCCCACCTCCGGCTGCAGGCGGCGAAACGTCCAGCGATCGTTGAGGAGGAAGTTGCTGACGATGGCCGACTCGACGGCGACCACCGAGGCGATCGGCAGCAGCAACCCCGCCAGCCCGTGCAGCAGGAAGAGGATCAGGTTGTTCACGACCACCCCGGTTGCCCCCACCAGCGCGAACCGCATGAAAGTGGGCGAGAACGGGCTGTGCGCCACGAGCCAGCGCAGGGTCGCTCTCACCGCAGGCCCACTTTCCTCGGCGTCCACCACCGAAGGTCCTCAAGTCGAGGGCGCACCGGCCGACTACGCGTCACATGCTGAGACGATCCCTCCTGTCGTCGCTCGTCGTGGTGACCATGCTTCTTGCGTTCTGGAACGGCGCTAATGCGATGGAGGTGAACGGCCCCCGGCCGGAAGGCCTCGAGGAGGACCGCCGGCTCCGGGGAGTGAGCCGGGCGGGCACGGAGTACGCCTGCGTCCAGGGCTGGGGCGTCTTCGATGGCCCGGTGGATGCCGCCGCCATCGGCCACATGGCCGACTGGGGGATCGACACCGTGCGCATCCCGCTCAACGAGTCCTGTTGGACCGACACCGCGGGTGCGCCTCCGGAGTTCTCCGGAGGCGCCTACCGTCGGGCCATCGGCGACTACGTCGACCGACTCCGGGGCGCCGGCATGACCGTCGTCCTCGACCTGCATTGGTCGGCGGTCACCGGAGCTGCCACCGGCCAGGACCGGATGGCCAACCGCCGGCGCTCCGTCGCCTTCTGGGCGGATGTGGCGCGAGCCTTCTCCGATCGAGAGGACGTCCTCTTCGAGGTGTACAACGAGCCGCATTCGATCGGCTGGGAGTGCTGGCGGGACGGATGCGGGGAATGGGCGGGGATGCAGGACCTGGTGGACGCCATCCGGGCGACAGGCGCCCGCAATCCGATCATCGCCACGGGTCTCGAATGGGGCAACGACCTGCGGGGTTGGCTCCAGCACCGGCCCCGGGACCCGCTCAACTCGGTGGCGGCGGGATTCCATGCCTACGACTTCAACCGCTGCAATACGGCCGAGTGCTGGGAACGGGAGGTGGCACCGGTGGCGGCGGAGGTCCCCGTGGTGATCACCGAGCTGGGCACCAGCGACTGCACCGGGGAGTGGGCGGAGACCCTGATGACCTGGGCCGACCGGCACGACGTCTCCTATCTGGCCTGGTCGTGGAACGAGTGGGAATGCTCGGGCGGACCCGCCCTGATCGAGGACTACGACGGCACGCCCACCGGATACGGGAGGGCTGTCCGCCGCCACTTCCTGTCGGCCCGGTCGGGAACCTTCGTCGACGACGACGGGAGCGTGCACGAAGGGAACATCGAGACCATGGCCGCCCTGGGGGTGACCAGGGGGTGCAACCCGCCGACCAACGACCGCTTCTGCCCGCGCCGCGGACTGAGCCGCCAGGAGGGTGCCGCGTTCTTCACACGTATGTTCGGTCTGGAGGCACCGCCCACAGACAGCTTCGTCGATGACGACGACTCCCTCTTCGCCGCCGAGATCGAAGCGGTGGCCGAGGCAGGAATCACCCGGGGATGCAATCCCCCTGCCAACACCCGCTTCTGCGGTGACCACCCGATCACCCGGGGTCAATGGGCCTCGTTCATGGCCAGAGCTCTCGACCTGGAAGCGCCCCGGTCCCCCCGCACCTTCATAGACACCGGCGACAGCGTCCACCGCTTCGACATCGAGCGGCTGGCCCAGTCGGATCTCGCCTTCGGCTGCGACCCACCCGACAACGATCGGTACTGCCCCGACGAGATAGTCACCCGCCAGGAAGCGGCTTCGTTCTTCGCCCGCGTCGTGGAGCATCCAGATGGATGACGGCGGGCGGGGCGGGAACCCGGCGATCATGGGCAGCGGTCCAGCTTGGACGTCGTGAGCAGCAGGCGGCCCAGGGCTACCCAGGCGGCGCCGTAGTAGGACGGGTCCCGTCGCTCCGCTTGGGTGGCACGATCGAGCAGCTCGTCTACCCGGCTCGGGTCCGCGGAGTGCGCCAGGGCGGCGGAGGCCACGAAGCCGACGGGATGGGTCCATCCCGCCGCCGCCCGACCGTCCAGATGCCGCACGGCGACTCCGGGCCGACGGGCCACCTCCGGCCACACCGGCTCCATGCCCTTCATCAAGCTCGCCGTGCAATCGGTGGCCAGACGGACGGGAACCCGCACCGCCTCGAACCCGAAGCCGCCCGGCTCGCCCCGCTCATCAGGGGAGGCAACCGGCTGGATGCCCCCGGGCTCGAGGATCGCCCAGTCGGGCGGAAGCGACCCCGACACCATCGCGGACAGCGTCCGGCGGGCCGACCTTTCCAGCCGGTCCCATCTCCTGTCTCCGGTCTTCTCCGCCAGGAACCCGAACGATGCCGGATCCAGGTAGCTGGGGTTGATGACCACCTGGGGATCCTTCGCCCACTCGCCGGCCGACAGATGCAGATCGGTCCCGGACCGGACGGCGGCGGCGTCGGCGACCGCATCCGCCATCCTCCTCGCCGCACGGCCGTATGCCGGGCGGCGGAAGCGCTCGGCGGCCAGGTACAGGGCGACGGTGGCATCCACGTCGGCGTCGGGCGCCACCGCCTCGTCCACCACCTCTCCGTCCCAGAGCCATGCCATTGCCCCGTCCGACCTGAGGAGGTGGCGGCGGGTCCAGTCCCACACGGAAGCGAAGCGGTCGGGTCGGTGGGTCGCAGCCGCCATCAGGAGGGCATAGGCCTGGCCCTCACTGACGGTGTCGCCTTCCGGGCGGCTCACCCGTCCGGATTCTGAGACGTAGCGGTCGAAGAAGCGGTCGACGGCCTCCCCGGTGGCGGCCCTGGGCACGGGCGGGAGGGTGCTTGCGAGGGCGAAGAGGCCCGCCACCGCCAGGATGCCCCACCCCACCAGGCCTGAGCGGACCGTCATTCTGGGACCTCCACCCGCTTGATCTCCACCCGGTCCTTCCCCTCCCCGAATGTGACCAGCGGGGAGGAGTGGGCAAGGATCTCCTCCACCCGGGGTAGCTCGTAGTTGGTGGTCCGGATGATCTCGGTGGTGACCACCAGGTCGTACTCCGAGAGGCCGCCCTCGGGCAGTTCCACCCCCGGATCGGTGTCCAGCTTGTAGTACCAGATGACGTTTTCGGGAGGATGCCCCGCCAGGACCATGTCCAGCCACAGGGAGTGGTCGGCCACCACGAGGGTGTCCCGATCGACGTTCTCCTCCAGCCACGCCTGAGCCTGTCGGAAGGGCCGGTCGGCGTCGACGTGACGCGCCCGTTCCACACCGGACGCGTACTGACCGAAGGCGCCCACAACCAGGAGAGCGCATGCTCCGACCGTGACTCCCCGCTGGAGCAACGCCCGGATTCGGGTGCCCCGTCGGTACGGGTCGGCCAGCGAGAGGGCCTGGTCGACGACCCCCACCACCGACAGGGCGAGGAGGGGCAGGGCCTGGACGACGAACATCACCGGCAGGTATCCGGTCCGCAGCAGCATGAGGGCCAGGAGGACGAGCGTGGCGGCGACGGCACGAAGGCGGGGGATGAATAGTGCCATCACACCCGAGATCAGCCCCGCCGCCGGCAACCAGACGTCCAGGGCGAGCCATCCGGAGACGACCGCGTGGGCGGGGCTGGAGGCATCGAGGATGCTCCCCGACCCCTCCCGCTCGAAGAGTTGCCACAGGGCCGATCCCACCAGGCTCACCCGGTCCTCCCCCGGGAGCAACTCTCCTTTCAGCAGGGCGAAGAGGGGATACAGCGACACGATCCCCACGAAGGCGGTGCCGGCCAGCGCCAGGGAATAGCGCCGATTCCTGGGATCGGTGTTCCGCCAGAAGTCGTAGGCCAGGGCCGGCAGGAAGAGCAGCATCGTCTCCTTGACGAGGATCGCCCCACCGAGGATCACTGCTCCGGTGGTGTGGGCGGCGAGGCTGGTCCTGGTGCTCCTGATCAGCGCCCAGGCGACCAGAACCATCGGTATGGCGATGTTGTCCAACAGGACCATCCGGTGATAGAAGAGGCCGATCGGGCTCAACCCGTAGGCGAGGACGGCCGCGGCAGCCAACCATCTCCGTATTCCCAGGCGGCGGGCCAGCCAGTAGATCGCCACCATGCCGACGACATTGAGGATCAGCATCAGCTCCCGCCCGGCTGCCACCCCGAAGGGCGCCCGGCCCAGTGCCCCGGTCAGCAGGAGATAGACGGCCAATCCGATCCAGCCCAGGGGAGGGTGGTCGTACCAGTAGGTGTAGTTGGAGAGGTCGAATCGCTCCAGCACCGCCCACGCCTGGGCCATGTAGGTCCCCTCGTCGTCGAAGCGTGCCGGGTACCGGGCCATCCCATCGGCGTGGAGGAAGGCGAGCACGGCCACCAGGACGACCAGTATCAACAGGTCCGGCCAGTTCCTCCCCAGCCAGGATCGGCGCTGCTCGACAGGGCGGATGCGGGGGGTGGGCCGGACCTCCCGGACGGCCAGGTCAGACACGAGCGGATCCCCCGGGGTCGGACACCGGGATCCGGTGAGCCCCGGAGTGGGCGGTCTTCTCCCATTCGTCCCGACCGCTCCGATGCCGCCAGGCCGCCCGCAGCGCTGCCACGCCCAGACAGACTTGATACGCGAACGAGCCCAGGACCAGGCGCAGATAGTCGCGGATCCGGGCGGGCCGACCGATGCTGTCGGAGAACTCGGACAGTGCAACGACCTCGACCACCAGGG
Source organism: Actinomycetota bacterium (assembly GCA_046538055.1). GTDB lineage: Bacteria > Actinomycetota > Acidimicrobiia > Spongiisociales > ZC4RG35 > ZC4RG17. The sequence goes on along the minus strand of JBKHJQ010000143.1, from coordinate 128 downwards.
TGGCGACGGTGGGGATGATGGGGATCAGCGTCAGGACGGCCAGCCACACCGGGAATCCGCCCAGGATCATCGTGACGACGGCGAGCGGGATGAGCAGTCCGGTGACAGCCTGGATGAACGGGTTGGCC
>JBKHJQ010000142.1:0-6603 GCA_046538055.1 Actinomycetota bacterium | reverse complement strand
GGTGAGCCCTGGGGTCGACGGCGACTTCGGAAACGCAGATGACGTGCTGGAGGCCACCATCGACACCGGCGCCTTCGGTGCCACCGACACCGAGGACCCCGAGTACGACGCCGATTCGGGTGATCTCTTCGTCCTGAGCGGCAGCGACACGGAGATCTACCGGGTGACACCCAACGGTGCCGACTTCACCACCGGTGGGTCCCTCCAGTCGCAGTTCAACATCCCGGACTTCGGTCCCGGGAACTTCGAGGGCCTGGCTTCCGCTCCCGATCGCGACTCGCTGTACATCGGCGGCAACGACCAGATCATCGAGATGTCCTACACCGGCCAGGAAGTCCGGATCATCGACCTGAGCGGCATAGGCGCTGCCGACCTGGACATCGGTGGCCTGGCGGTGGGGCCCGCCTCCTCGGGCGTGGCGGGCGAGATGAGCTTCTGGATCGTGGATCGGGGCGCCGGCAACACCAACGACGGGCGCCTGTTCGAGGTGAGCGCCCCGGACATCAACGAGCCGCTTCCCAACCTGCCTCCGGTGGTGGAGGCCGGCGACGATCAGACCGTCGTGTTCGACGACGGCGCCGGGAACGCCACCGCCAGCCTGGACGCCACCGTCGACGACGACGGGGGGGCCGAGAACCTGACGCTGCAGTGGGAGAAGACGAGCGGGCAGGGGACGGTGACGTTCGCCGACGACACCTCCGCGGCGACGACCGCCACGTTCAGCTCGCCGGGCGTGTATCAGCTCCAGCTGACCGCCACCGATGCGGATCCCACCGAACCGCTCAGCGCCTCCGACACCTTGACGGTGACGGTGGAGAACGCACCCAACGACCCGCCCACCATCGACCCGATCGCCGATCAGGCCATGAACGAGGGCGAGAACCTGGTGATCGACCTGGATCCGCTGCTGGATGACCCCGAGGGCGATCCGCTCCACGTCAGCGTCGACGGGCTTCCTGGCTTCGGAAGCTTCGACGACACGACCAACGAGATCACCTTCTCGCCGACCACGGGCGACCACGGGAGCTACGGCCCCTTCACGGTGACGGTCACGGACGTCGAGGGAGCTGGAGCGGTCCCGGAGTTCCAGGGCGCTGCCTCGAACAGCGAAACCGGACTCGATGCCTCCACGCTCACCATAGATCAGCCTGCCGGGACGGAAGAGGGAGACCTGCTGGTGGCCCAGATCCGCTACCGCGGCGACTTCCCCGAGCTGACTGCCCCTGAGGGCTGGATCGAGCTGGGGACCATCCCCGGCGACTCCCAGGACAACCACACGGTCCTGTACAAGTTCGCCGGGTCCTCCGAGCCGTCCTCCTACACCTTCGACCAGAACCTGGACGATCCCCAGGCCGGGCGGATGGCGGGCGGCATCGGCGCCTTCAGCGACGTGGATCCGGTGTATCCCTTCGACGTGTGGGATGCCACCATCAACGAGGTGGGCAGCACGACGACGCCTGACGTGGTGACCACGGTCGACAACACCCGTGTCCTGAGGATGTGGGGCTGGCAGGGCGCCGAGGCGGCCACGGCCGGGACCAATGTCCCTCCGGCCGGTGTCGATCAGCGCTGGAGCGAACAGGACGGGAGCACCGCGACCGACCGCAACCGTGTCCTGGCCGGTGACCACGTTCAGGAACTGGCTGGCTCCACAGGTACCTCCGATGCGACGGGTGCGTCCGGCGAGGACCTCGAGAGTGGCTTCACGGTCGCTCTCAACCCCCTCGAAGGCGGCATGGACAGCACCAGTTTCAACCTGGACGTGAACGCCGTGCCGGTGGCCAACGACGATTCGGCCACCACCGACGAGGACGTGGCGGTGGACATCGACGTGCGGGCCAACGACAGCGACGCTGACCAGCCGCTCACCGATCTGACAGTGGAGGTCGTCAGTGACCCCGCCAACGGATCACTGGCCCTGCTCGGCGACGGAGTCATCCGGTACACGCCCAACCTGAACTTCAACGGTGAGGACACCTTCACCTACCAGGTGAACGACGGGACTGCGCTCTCCAATGAAGCCACGGTCACCGTCACCGTGGATCCGGTCAACGACGCCCCCGTCGCCAACGACGACTCGGTGCCGGGCTTGGCCAACACCCCGCTCGACATCGACGTCCTGGCCAACGACACCGACGTAGACGGTGACGACCTGATCGTGGCGTCGATCACCCAGCCCGACAACGGCTCGGTGGCTGTCGCCGGCGACAGCAAGAGCGTCACCTACACACCCGATCCCGGCTTCGACGGCGAGGACACGTTCACATATCTGGCCTCGGACGGGGTTGCCCCGTCCAACGAGGCGACGGTGACGGTGAACCTCGATAACGAGGCGCCGGTGGCGGGGGACGACAACGCCCAGACCCACGCCGGCGACCCGGTCAACATCGACGTGCTCGACAACGACTCCGACCCGGACGGGCACGACCTGAGCGTCCAGAACCTTTCCAACCCGGCCAACGGGTCAGTGGTGCTGGAGTCGGACGACACTATCACCTACACCCCCGATCCCGGGTTCGCCGGCGTCGACACGTTCACGTACGAAGCGACCGACGGTGTCGACTCGGATGAGGCGACCGTGACGGTGACCGTCACCAACACTGCGCCTGAGGCAGAGGACGACTCGGCCACCACCGAGCACGACACCGAGGTCACCATCGACGTGCTGGCCAACGACAGCGACGCCGACGGCGACTCGCTGGAGGTCACCGATCTGACCCAGCCCGACAACGGGTCGGTGTCGGTCGAAGCAGACGAGTCGGTCACCTACACGCCCGACGCCGGGTTCTCGGGGAGTGACACGTTCACCTACCGGGCCTCGGACGGCGTGGCTAGCTCCAACGTGGCGACTGTCACCGTGATGGTGGAAGAGCCGGATCCTGATCCCGATCCTGATCCGACCGACTGGTTCCTGGACGACGACGGCCACATCTTCGAGGACGACATCAACGCCATCGCAGACGCGGGGATCACCCGGGGATGCAACCCGCCCCAGAACGACCTGTTCTGCCCGGATGACACCGTCACCCGCGGCCAGATGGCGGCGTTCCTGGTGCGGGCCCTGGGCTACACCGACGACGGCGGCGGCGACCTGTTCACCGACGACGACGGCCACGTCTTCGAGGGGGACATCGACCTGCTGGCGGCGGCGGGCGTGACCCGTGGCTGCAACCCGCCCCAGAACGACGAGTTCTGCCCGGATGACGAGCTCACCCGTGGCCAGATGGCGGCGTTCCTGGTGCGGGCGCTGGGATACACAGATGACGGCGGCGGCGATCTGTTCGTCGATGACGACGACTCCGTGTTCGAGTCCGATATCGACCGGCTGGCTACGGCGGGCGTGACCCGTGGGTGCAACCCGCCGGCCAACGATCGCTTCTGCCCCGATCAGCCTCTCACCCGTGGCCAGATGGCGGCCTTTCTGGCAAGAGCCCTCCTCTACGGCGGGTAGTGAGGCGCCGGCCCGGGTGCGCGCCTGAGAGCGCACCCGGGCCAACCACCCCCTGACGGAACTGGGGGAGCGGAAGCCCCGTAGAGGCGGCTCCGCCGTGGGTGTACGAACACTCGGCGCCTACAACCGGCCGGCTTCGGTGATGCGGCGCAGGAAGTCCTGGGTCTCGGGACGCTGGGGAGCGCTGAAGATCTCCTCGGGCCGGGCCTCCTCCCACACCTTCCCGGCGTGCAGGAACGCCACCCGGTCGGCGGTGTCGCGGGCGAAGCCCATCTCGTGGGTGGCGATCACCATCGTCATCCCGGTGTCCCGCAGCTCCCGCAGCAGCGACAGCACCTCGCCCACCAGCACCGGGTCCAGGGCGGAGGTGACCTCGTCCAGAAGCAGCAGGTCCGGCTCCATGGCCAGGGCCCGCACTATCGCCACCCGCTGCTGCTGGCCGCCGGAGAGGCGCTCGGGGTAGGCGTCCCTCTCTTCGGCCAGGCCGAAGCGGCTGAGGAGGTCTTCGCCCCTTTCCACCGCCTGGCGCTTCCCGATGCCCAGGACCTTGCGGGGCGCCAGGGTGATGTTGTCGATGACGTTCAGGTGGGGGAACAGGTTGAACGACTGGAACACGATCGCCATCTTGGATCGGACCTCGTTGGGGTTGACCTCCTCGGAGGTGATGTCCTTGCCGTCCAGGAGGATGCGTCCCCCGTCGATCGGCACCAGCAGGTTGATGGCCTTCAAGAGGGTGGACTTGCCCGAGCCGGACGCCCCCACCAGGCACACCACCTCGTGGTCGCCCACGGACAGGTCGAGGCGGTCCAGCACCAGCTTGTCCTCGAAGGACTTGGTGCAGGACTCGACCTGCAGCTTCATGCGCTCATGGCCTGGCGCCGGCGCCGGTCCCGTTCCGTGTACCAGTCGGTGAACCTGGCCACCGGCACGCTCACGATCAGGAAGAGCACGGCGGCCACGATGTAGCCGGTGTAGTTGAAGGTGCGGGCGTTGAAGATCTGCGCCTCCCGCACCCCCTCCCGCACGCCCAGCACGAACACCAGCGACACGTCTTTCTGCAGGGAGACGAAGCCGTTGAGGAGGGCGGGGATGACGTTGCGGATCGCCTGGGGGATGAGCACGTAGCGCAGGGTCTGCATCTGGGTGAGTCCCAGGGAGCGGGCCGACATGCGCTGGCTCTCGGGGACCGAGTCGATCCCCGCCCGGTACACCTCGGCGGTGTAGGCGGAGTAGGAGATGACGAGGGCGGCCATCCCCCAGAAGAGGGCACCTCGGGGGACGCCGGTCAGGTCCAGGGCCGGCACCCCGAACCCCAGGATCAGGACCAGGAGGATGATCGGTACGCCCCGGATCAGGTCGATGTAGAGCACGGCCACGGCCCGGATGGGGAAGAAGGCCGGGCCCCGCAACGCCCGGGCCATGGCCACCAGCAGGGCGAAGAGGAGGATCATCACCTCTGCCCCCATGAACATCCGGACGTCCAGCCAGAACCCCGACAGCACCGCCGGCCACACCTCCACGAACGCCTCCGGGCTGAAGAACTGGTCCTGGACCTGGGGCCAGGTCTCCGACGTGAGGATCGCCCACAGGGCCAGGCCCCCGAAGGCGACGGTGGACAGGAAGGCGATGAACGCCCCCCGGGCGCCCTCCTCGCGGGTGCGGCGCCGCCGGGATCCCGGATCCGGATCCCGGCGGTGTCGCAGCGCCGAAGGCGCCGAAGGCCAGTTCACCGTGTGGCCGGAGCCGTCGTCACTGCTCCAGGACGGGGATGTCCGTCTCCTGGCTCAGCCATTCCTCGGCCAGGGCGTCCAGGGTCCCGTCCTCGCGCAGGGCCTCGATGGCGCGGTCCACGCACTCCTTGATGGGGCTGCCCTCCTCCATCAGCATCCCGAAGCGGTCGGCCTGCTCCTCGGAGGCGGGGAGCGCACCCACGATCTGGGTGTCGGTCATCTCCACGGCGGTGATGAAGTAGGCGGTGGGCAGGTCGAAGACGATGGCGTCGATCTGGCCGGCGTCCAGGGCCGACTTGGCGTCGGAGTTGGTGTCGTACACCGACACCTCCGGATCCGGCTGGATGACCTCCTCGATGTAGTCGAGGGAGGTGGTGCCGATCTGGGCGCCCAGGCGGTAGGCCTTGAGGTCGTCCAGGGAGGTGGCGTTGGCGATCTCCGAGTCCGCGAAGCCCACCAGGGCCTGCTGGGTGACGTAGTAGGGGGCGGAGAAGTCGACCACCTCGTCCCGCTCCTCGGTGATGGAGTACTGCTGGATGTTGACGTCGAAGTCCTTGTCCCCGGGGGCGATCGCCTCGTCGAAGCCCACCCGCGTCCAGGTGACGTCGTCGGGCGAGAAGCCCATCTCCTCGGCCACGGCGTACACCACGGCCGCCTCGAATCCCTCACCGGAGGAGGGGTCGTCGTCGACCACCCACGGCTCGAAGGCGGGCTCGCCGGTGGCGGCGGTGAGCTGACCGGGGCTGACGGTCTCCAGGTTCTCCACCGCGCACTCGTCGGCCTCGGTCGTGGTGGTGGCCATCGTGGTCGTGGTGGTGGCCATGGTCGTCTCGGTCGGCTGGGTGGTGTCGGGCGCCGCCGTCGTGTCGGGTGCGGCAGTGGTGTCGGTGGCCCCGTCGTCCCCGCAGGCGGCGAGGATCAGGGCCAGCGCTCCTAGCAGAACAGTCAGTCTCTTCATGGGGATGCGACCTCCTTGGCGCAGCCCCGAAGATTAGAGGCGCTTGCCCCACACATGAACGCCCCCCACCCGCCTTCGCGCATCGTCTGCGGGCAGTGGCCCCCAGACGACGCGCGAGGACGGTCCGGGGAGCGGTCAGGGGACCAGGCGGTAGAAGCGCCAGAGGTCGTTCTCGATGGGTAGCACCTCGATGTCGGAGAAGCCCGCCTGGCGGGCGTAGGTCCGCATCGTGTCGGGGCGGATCACCGTCCCGGTTCCCACCGACGGCTGGTGCGACATCCCGTCCGGGAGGCAGGCCAGCAGCGAGAACGAGTACATGGTTTGTTCCACCTCGTCCGGTTCGCCGGTGAACCGATCCGGCACCCGCTCGTCCATCACCACCACCGGGGCGTCGGGGCGGGCGATGCGGCGCATCGCCTCCAGCACCTCCGCCGGCTGGGGCAGGTCGTGGACGAACTCGAAGC
>JBKHJQ010000141.1:0-6621 GCA_046538055.1 Actinomycetota bacterium | reverse complement strand
CATCAATTGCGGCCTATCGGCCGCAGTTGATGCGCGAGAACGGGGAGCGTCACGGGTCCTGGGGTCAGTTGAAGGCGGGGTCGGGGGGTTCCTCCAGCACGGCGGCGGCTGCCGCCAGGTCGGCCTCCGCCACCATCACCCTCACCCCCCGCCAGGACAGGTCGGGGAACAAGCCCCCGGCGTCGTCGCTGTGCACGGAGGCGGAGATCCCGGCCGACTCCAGCCGGGCCCGGGCGATCTCCGCCGCGGGCCGGTTGGTGAACACCGCTGCGGTGGCCAGGGCCATCAGTCGATCACCGCCGCCGATATCTTGCGCAGCTTCCTGAGGTTGTGGAAGGCATCCATGTAGCGGATGGAGCCGGTGCGGGACCGCATGATGACCGAGTGGGTGGCGCACCCCCCGCCGTAGAAGTCCACCCCTCGCAGGAACTCGCCGCCCGTGACACCGGTAGCGGCGAAGAAGACGTTGTCGGAGGACACCAGGTCGTTGGTAGTGAGGATCTGGTCCAGGTCCAGTCCCTCTTTGTGGGCCCACTCCGACTCCTCTTCGCTGCGGGGCCACAGCTTGCACTGGATCTCCCCGTCCATGCAGCGGAGGGCGGCCGCCGACAGCACCGCCTCGGGGGAGCCGCCGATTCCCAGCAGCATGTCGATGTCGGTGTCGGGGCGGGCACAGGAGATGGAGGCGGCCACGTCCCCGTCGCCGATCAGCTTGATGCGTGCCCCGGCGGCCCGCACCGCGTCGATGTAGGGCTGGTTGCGGGGCCGGTCCAGGATCACCACCCGCAGGTCGGCTATCTGGTGGCCCCTCGCCTTGGCCACCTTGGCCATGTTGTGCTCCACGGGAGCCTCCAGGTCGATCTGGCCGGCCGCCTCCGGTCCCACGGCGATCTTGTCCATGTAGACCAGGCTCCCCGGGGCGTACATGGAGCCGTGCCCCTCCGCCAGGGCGATGACCGCGATCGCCCCCGGCATCCCCGAGGCGGTGAGGCGGGTGCCGTCCACCGGGTCCACCGCCACGTCCACCTTCATGCCCGTGCCGGTGCCCACCCTCTCCCCGTTGAAGAGCATGGGGGCGTCGTCCTTCTCGCCTTCGCCGATCACGACCACTCCGTCGATCTCCAGGGTGGACAGATGCAGGCGCATGCCGTCCACCGCAGCCTTGTCGGCGGCTTCCTTGTCCCCCCGGCCCTGCCAGCGGGCGGCGGCCATGGCCGCCGTCTCCGTCACCCGGACCAGGTCGAGGCCCAGGTTGCGCTCGATCGGCTGGGGGGTGCGGACGTCGCCGTCGGGGGACACCGTCGGCAGTTCCCCCGCCTGACCTACCCGTCCCATGGTGTCTCTCTCCTGTGCCATGTGTGAGCCCTGCCCTCCCGGCCAGCCGGCGTTGCGGGAACGGTCCATCATCCCACCCGCACGATCATGGCGTCACCCTGGCCCCCGCCCCCGCATAGGGCGGCGGCGCCGATGCCCCCTCCCCGTCGCTCCAGTTCGGCGAGCAGCGTCACCAGCACCCGGGCGCCGGAGGCGCCGATGGGATGGCCCAGCGCCACCGCTCCACCGTTCACGTTCACCTTCTCGGCGGGTATGTCCAGCAGGCGGGCCGACCACAGGGAGACGGCGGCGAAGGCCTCGTTGATCTCCACCAGGTCCAGGTCGGATGTGTCCAGGCCGGCTCGTTTCAGGGCCACCCGGATCGCCTCCGCCGGTCGCTCGTGCAGGGTGGCGTCCACACCTCCGATCTGGCCGTAGGAGAGGATCTCGGCCCTGATCGGCAGCCCCGCCGCTTCCGCCGCCGCCCGGTCGGCCACCACCAATGCGGCGGCGCCGTCGGATATCTGGGAGGCATTGCCGGCGGTGATGGTCCCGTCGGCCACGAATGCGGGCGGGAGCCCCGAAAGGGAATCGGGTGTGGCATCGGGGCGGATCCCCCCGTCGCGGTCCACCACCACGGGGTCGCCTTTGCGCTGGGCGACCTCCACGGGGGCGATCTCGCCCGCGAAGCGGCCCGAGGCGGTGGCGTCGTTGGCGCGCTGGTGGGAGCGAGCCGCCCACTCGTCCTGTTCCTCCCGCCCGATCCCCAGCCGGCGGTTCTTGTGGTCCGACGACTCGCCCATGGTGCAGTGATCGAAGGCGCAGTACAGCCCGTCGTGCTGCAGCACGTCCACCAGCTCGGCGTTGCCCAGCCGCACCCCCCAGCGCAGGTCGCGAAGCACGTGGGGAGCGTTGGACATGGACTCCATCCCCCCTGCCACCGCCAGGCGGACGTCTCCCGTCCGTATCCCCCGGTCGGCCATGGCCACGGCCGACATGCCGGACAGGCACACCTTGTTGACCACCATGGCGGGGATGGCCATGTCCAGTCCCGCCGCCACCGCGGCCTGCCGGGCGGTGATCTGGCCTTCGCCTGCCTGCAGCACCTGGCCGAAGACGACCTCGTCGAAGGCGCCGGGATCGGCGCCGGAGCGTTCCACGGCGGCGGAGATGGCGGCCGCTCCCAGTTCCACGGCCCGGAGGGGGGCGAGCGCCCCGCCCAGGCGCCCGATGGGAGTGCGGGCGTAGCCGGAGATGACGGTGCTCATGCCTTCCAGGGTATCCATTCCCTGTTCTCGCGTGACATCCCGGTCGTGCCCGCCGGGGTCAGACGCGCGAGAATGGCGGCGTGAAGCTGCTCAACCTGGACCACGTGGGAATCGCGGTGGAGGACCTGGACGCCGCCGTGGGGTCCTATCGGTCCCGGTACGGGATCGAGCCCCTCTTCCGGGAGGTGGTGGAGGCACAGGGCGTGGAGGAGGCGATGCTGCCGGTGGGCGGGTCCTTCGTGCAGCTTCTCCAGCCGCTTTCCGCCGACACCCCGGTGGGTCGGTTCCTGGACCGCTCGGGGGAGGGCCTCCACCATGTCGCCTATGCCGTGGCCGACATAGAGGCCGCCCTCGCCCATCTGGAGGAGCAGGGAGCGGACCTCATCGATCGGGAGCCCCGTGCGGGCAGCCGGGGGACACGGATCGCCTTCGTTCATCCCCGTGACCTGGCCGGGACCCTCACCGAGCTGGTGGAGCTGGCCGGTGACTGAGCCGATCCAGATTCGGGGTGGGGCGGGCCCCTTCGAAGCGGCAGCTTTGGTGGCGGTCGTCAATCACGTCCTGGCCAGCGAGCAGGAAGCCCGCCGCCGCCGTCCCGACGTCACCAACCGCCCGCCCGCCTGGGTGAGGGCGGTGCAGCCCCGCCACCCCGACGATCCCCTGGACGTGGTCCTGCCCGACCATCGCGGCGACCCCCTCTAGCGCCGCAGCTCGTCCAGCTCCGGCGCTCGCAGCAGGCGGAGGACTCCCCAGTACACGGCCACCGTCACGACGCCGCCGCCCACCAGGGCGGCCACCGCCGTGGGAATCGACGAGGGGGTGCCTCCCGTCAGTGATCGGGCCAGCAGCCACCCCGCCCCACCGGCGGGGACGGCGGCCGCCAGCGTCCGGGCCAGGGTGGCGGCGACGGGCCCCACCGGGTCGGAGCGGTGCCACAGCCACCCCATGGCCAGGGCGTACACCCCCATCACGGCCACGCTGGCGGAGGCCACTCCCGGTGCTCCCCAGGTGGATCCGCCGTAGAGGTAGAGGGGTATCGCCAGGACGGTGGCGGCGGTGCCCACCCCCACCGGCAGCCACATGCGGCGCTGGGCGTAGAAGCCCCGGGTGTATACCTGGTGGGCGGTCCACATGGGGACCGAGAGTCCGTAGATCGCCAGCAGCGCCGCCGTGGGCACGGCGTCTTCCGCCCGGAACTCCCCTCTCTGGAAGGCGACCTGCACGATGGGCAGGGCCAGTGCCACCACTCCCGCCGCCCCCAGTCCCGCCACGATCACGCCGCTGCGCACGGCCCGCCGGACCGTCTCGCGCATCTCCGGGAGCTTCCCCTGGGCGAACAGGCGCGCCAGGAAGGGATAGGACGCCACGCCCGCGGCCTGGGCGATCACCCCCACCGGGAGCATGTTGACGCGGCGGGCGTAGTTGAGGGCGGCGATGTCACCCGGGGAGCCGAGCTGGCCGAAGATCCGCAGGAACACCTCGTCCAGGCCCACCGCCGACTGGCCGATCATGAGCGGGAAGGCCAGCGCGAAGTACTCGGGGACGGCCCGGTGGCCCAGAGGCACCCTGCCCTGGAGCCGCAGACCGAGGCGGTGGGCACCCCACCATTGGAGGGCGAAGTTGCCCACCACCGCCCCTCCCAGCGCCCCCCACACGAACCCGGCCGGGTCGGGATTCCCCACCGCCCAGCTCGCCATCCCCCCGGCGATGATCCCCACGTTGTACACCACCGGGGCCAGGGTGGGCACGAGGAAGCGGCGGTGGGCGTACTGCACCGCCATCAGGAGCGACCCGACCACGAAGAAGAACTGGGCCGGGAGGATGATCCGGACCAGGTCGGTGAGCTCGGGGATCCGCTCGGCCGGGAGCCGGGGGAAGGCATGCTCCACCAGGGGCCGGGCCGCCAGCATGGTGGCCACGGTCACCACCAGCATCAGGCCCCCCACCACCCGGGCCACCGCGGAGAAGGAGCGGTTCGCCTCCGCCGCGTCCTCGTCGGCCAGGTGGCGGCTCATGATGGGCACGAAGGTGATCGTGAGGTATCCCCCCGCCATCAGGAAGAACAGGAAGTCGGGTATGGCGAAGGCCGCCTGGTAGAGGTCCGCCTCGATGGTCCGCCCCAGCAGCGCCGCCAGCACCACCTCCCGCAGGAACCCCAGCAGCCTCGACAGGAGGATTCCCCCCGAGACGACGAGGGCGGCGCGTCCCAGCGTGCTGCTCATCCGCCGTCTCTTCGCCGTCGCAGGCCCTCCAGGAACTCGTCGGGAACGGACAGATCCCCGCATCCGATCCCGATCTCCATGCCGGGCTTGTAGGTGCCGTGATAGTCGGAGCCGCCCGAGGGAGCCAGGCCCAGGCGGTCGGCCATCCGGCGCAGTATCCGCCGCCGCGGCGCCTTCACCGCCGCGTGGTGGCTCTCCATGCCCACCAGCCCCGCCTCCGCCAGGCGCCTCACCGCCTCCTCCAGGCGGGCGTCATCGGGGTATCCCAGGGTCTGGGGATGGGCCAGGACCGGGACTCCCCCCGAGCGGAGGGCCAGGTCGATGGCTTCGTGGGGGCGCAGGCGAGTCCGGCCCACGTAGGCGGGGCCGCCCTGGGCCAGGTACTGCTCGAAGGCGGAAGCGATGTCGGGCACGTATCCCCGGTCCACCATCACCCCGGCGATGTGGGGCCGTCCCACCGAGCCTTCCCCCGCCCGGGCCATCACCTCCTCCATCGGCACGTCCAGGCCGAGCTGGGCGAGCCGCTCCAGGATGCTGTGGTTGCGGTCGTCCCGTCCCCGGCGCAGCTCCGCCAGGCGATCCTGCAGGGGACCGCTCTCCTCCTCCAGCCACAGGACCAGCAGGTGCATGCCTCCCGGCTCGTCCGTCTCGGGCCCGAATCCGGACCAGTCCAGCGACAGCTCCACCCCCGGCACCAGCTCGATGCCGTATCCGGCGGCGGCCGTCCCGGCCTCCTCCAGTCCCCCCAGGGTGTCGTGATCGGTGAGGGCCAGAGCCCTCAACCCGGCCGAGGCCGCCAGCCGCACCACCTCGGCGGGCGTGTCGGAACCGTCCGAGACCACCGAATGGGTATGCAGGTCGACGGCCATGGGGGCCAGGTTACGGCTCGATACCTCCCGCCCCGCGCTCATCGGGCGGCCCTCAGCCGACGGTGATCTCGATGTCCTCGATGTACACGGTCTCCAGGGGAAGGCTCTCCTCCCGGGAGTCGGGCCGGGTGGCGGTGGGGATCTCGGTCATCCGCTCCAGGACCTCGTCGCCTTCCACCATCTCTCCCAGGATGTTGAACAGGGGATTCAGGGCCTGGGCGTCCTCCCCCAGGACCACGAAGAACTGGCTTCCTGTGGTGTTGCGACCCGTGTTCCACATGGCGACGTCCCCCCGTTCGAACTGGAAATCCGACGGCGGGTACTCGTCGGGTATCCGGTAGCCGGGCCCTCCGGTGCCCACGGCGTCGGGATCTCCGCCCTGAACGAGGAAGTCCTCCACGATGCGGTGGAAGACGGTCCCGTCGTAGAAGTCCTGGCGGGCGAGGAAGACGAACGACTCCACCGTCTCGGGGTAGTTGGTCGGATCCAGCTCCACCACGATGTCCCCGCAGGATGTGGCGATGGTGGCGGTGACCCGGGACTCGGGGGTGATGTCCTCTTGAGGCTCGTACTCGTCGAAGCTCATGATGCTTTCTTCGGGGGGCCGCTCCGCCCCACAAGCCGTCTCCTGCTCGCGGTAGCCCGCATAGCTGCCGGGAAGGGATTCGCTGTCCTGGGCGAACACCGAACCCAGGACGAAGACCAGAACCACCACCGCACCCATTCCGAGGGCGAACCCCAGGCGCCGCAGCAGCTCCCGGCGGCTCTCCGCCTTGCGCTCCGCCTCACGCCGGGCGGCGCGGAGTTCCTTCTGACGGCGGCGACGATCGGTCATGGATCGGTGACTCTAGAGAGTCGGAGGGCGGAAGTCGGAGTCGGGGAAGCTCGCAAGCCGGAGGCGGAGGAGACGCCGGCGGCGGGGTGCGCCGTCGTGATAACAACTAGGGC
>JBKHJQ010000140.1:0-6630 GCA_046538055.1 Actinomycetota bacterium | reverse complement strand
CACGTCGGCGGCGTGGAACGCCACCTCCGCCCCTCGGCCCACGGCGGCCCGGCGGCCTGCTCCTACCGCCCCCCCCACCGCCTCCTCCAGATCCCACTCCGAGCGGGCATCTGCATCGGCTTCTGCCGAGGTGCCGAAACCCGTCCAGTTCTGGTCTATGGGGGGCAGGCGGTCCACCCACGGAGACGGCACGACCAGATGCCCGTACACCACCGCCACGTCGGAGGCGACCCTCGCCCAGGTGCCGATCCATCTCCCGTCCGCGCCGTCGCCGCAGAGCTGGTCGGGGCACAGCGAGGTGACCGGCTCCATACCTCCCACATCGTGGGAGTCGGCCAGCAACGTGAACAGCGTTCGGGGATGCTGGGATGCGGTTGGGACGAGGCCATCGCCCACCTCCAGACCCGAGAGGATGGCGGGAATCGACTCGGTCGTCCGCGTCTCGACGGTGATGGCATTGCGGTACCACACGCCGTCCTCGGCCAGCCGGCCGAAGGACGGGTACTGCTCCTTCAGCAGGCGACCCTCCCCGTCGATGAGCGACGCCAGCGGGAACTCGTCGAGGACGATCACGACCACCGGCACCGGCTCCCGGGCGACTTCGCCTCCCCCCGTGGGCGTGTCGCCGGCGAGAACCGGGGCGGGCAGGACCACGAAGAAGTAGACGAGGACGGCAGCCGGGACCGCCACGAGGTAGCGCGCAACTTCCTGCACGGGCGGGTACCGAAAATAGGTGGCGACGGTGAGGGTGGTGAGACCCGCCGCCAGGATCAGCATGAGAGGCCCGTCCACCTCCATACGGCTGCCGGCGTGAGCGAAAATGAGGAAGACGGGGATGGCGACCAGCAGCCCTGCCATCCAGCGGCCGGAGGCCAACATGGCGGACAAACCGAACAGGGCCGCAGGCATGACGACCACCATGACAGCCAGGATGGTCACCTCGGTGGGGGACAGATCGTGAGCGACGAGAAACTGAGGCTGGCGGCCGAGCAGATCGAGCAGGGGCTGGGCGACCGCCAGCACACCCAGCCCCACCGCGGCAGGGACGAGTCGGGAGGCGGCAACGCGGCCCGAGGGAGTCTCCGACATGAGAGACGCCCAGGATAAGGCTCCCGGCGCCGACAGCGACGCGGGGCAGGCACACCCCCCCAGGCGCGAGTTCGGCGGCGGGGGCAGCTACGGTCATGACGCGGTGCTCTCCGATGTGGCCGAGACGATCCGGACCTGCTCCGATGAGGAACGGGCCAAGCTGGCCCGTTTCCTGACCGTGCAGGCGGAGGAGAACCTGGGAGAGCGTCCCGGTGCCAGCAGGATCCTCCTGTGGCTGGGGGTGGTGGCGGCCGGCCGGGAGCCCAACCGCCTCGACCTGGCCGACATCCCCGCAGCCGAAAGGGAGTACGTGGTGGAGCTGGCACGCCGCCTGGAGGGCATCGTTCGGGAGCAGGCCGCCCTGGATTCGGTCTCCACACCGGCGGACCTGGAGGATCCGGCCCCGAACGACGACGTCACCGACCCAGTCGCCGAGGTGTGGCGCCATCTGGCCGACACGGTCCATCGATCATTGGTGAACTAGAAGCGAGCCATGCCCGGGCGGCCGGCCTGGAGGTCGAGTTGATCGATGGCTGGGCCAGATGCGATCGCCGACGGGGGTTCGAATCCCCTCGGGGAGGGGCTCATCCTCGAGGTACGCCCTCAAGGTTTGGACGACGCCCGTATTGGCTCTTCGTCTGCCTCAAGTGATGGAGGCCTCGTAGATGCTCCTGACCGAGGCGCCGAGTTCAGCGTTGAACTCCTCATCGCTCTGGTCGACGGAAAGCCCCTCGGTGAGGGCTCGCGAGAAGCTGGCGACCACCCCATTGTTGCGAGCAAGGCGAGCGTTCGCCTCCTGGCGGCTGTAGCCACCCGACAGGGCCACGACCTTGAGCACCTTGGGGTGCTCCACCAGCGGCAGGTAGAAGTCATCCTCGTCAGGCAGCGTCAGCTTGAACATCAGCTGCTGGTCTTCGGCGAGTTCGTCCAGACCAGCGAGCAAGGCATCGCGCAGCTGGGCCTCGGCCTCGGTTTTCGTCGGGCTGTGAATATCGATCTCGGGTTCGAGGATCGGCATCAGGCCAGCCTCGGCGATGCGCCGCCCGACCTCGAACTGCTGGTCCGCGATGGCGGCGACCCCGTGAGTCCCCGCGTGCTTGATGACGGAACGCATCTTGGTTCCGAAGACGTGCTTGTCGCGGGCACGGGAGAGGAGGTCGTCGAGCCGGGAGATGGGCTTCATGAGCTGGACGCCGCCGACCTCCTCGTCGAGGCCCTCGTCGACCTTGAGGAAAGGGACCACCTGCTTCACGGCCCACAGATAGTCAGGCGAGTCCCGACCGTCGATCTGTCGGTCCATGGTCTGCTCGAACAGGATGGCCCCGATGATGAAGTCGCCGGTGAAGCTGGGGCTCGTGATGATCCGGGACCGCATCTCGTGGATGCGATCGAACATCTCGTCCTCGCCGGAGTAGGCGTCCTCGGGGATTCCGTACGCCCGCAGCGCCTTGGGTGTGCTGCCACCGCTCTGGTCGAGGGCGGCGATGAAGCCCCGTCCGGCAGCGATCTTCTGCCTCTGCTCGTTGTTCATCGTCGAGGGGATTCTGGGAAGCGGCTCACCTCACCCTAGGCCCTATGAGGCGGCTACGGCGCCCAAGTGGCCTCCTGCACGTTGGAGGGAGCCTCATCGAAGGTCCTAGTTTGACTCCTCACCTCCACTTCGAGGCAGCGAGCAACTCATGTGCTCTCGGCCCTGGAGTATGCGTAGAGATCTCGCACATACCAGATCTCGGCTGAGTGCCACAGCAGCTCCTTGTTGACCCACCAGACGATGTCGAGGAGTGGAAGGGTCGGGTCGAGTCCCTCGGGATAGGCCGACCGTCCCACGGTGTCAAGGTCCTCGTCACTCATCTGGTCGAGTCCGCTTCGCCAAGCGTGGAGTCCCTCCTGAAGGAACTCGCGGGCCGCATCCGCGGTCATCGGCCAGTCGTCCACGACCAGGAGGCGATGGTCGCCCACCAGCCAGTCAGCCCGCACAAGGCTACCTGCACCGAGATGGCCGATTGACCAGGCGAGGGTGCGCGGCGGCTCCGGGTCGGGCGTCGGGTCCCACCAGTCCGAATCAGTCTCTGTTCGACTCGAATCGCCAGCACCGGTGCGGACCGACCATGTCCTCGGAGACGGCTCCCACAGCAATTCCTCGTCGGTCAGGCCTTCAAGACGGGAGAAGAGCTGATCAGCCACGTAGTCCCACTGGGCGAGGAATGGAGCGAGTCGGGATGGGGCTTGGGGATACGAATCGATCATGGGCGGACTGTATCGGCGGCACCGGACAGGGGCTGTCCGCAAATCCGGCACGCCATTCGGCCGATTTCGGCGATGGGAGCCGCGCCCAAGGCTCTTCGCCTCTCTCTTCTCCCTCTTCTAGCCGCATGACCTCCGACCGGTGCGCTGGAGGAAGAACGGGGGTGGCCGCCATCGATCCCGGAATCACGGAGACCCCTTGTGAACCAGGTGGTCTCCGTCCGCCCCCGCCATTCGCTACCAGGAATCGACTCAGAGCAATTCGCGGAACTCGTCGACTGACACCCCGGACTGGCGCAGCATCGAGCCCAGCGTGCCTCGTGCCAGTTCGCGGTGAAGCGGCACGATCACGGTCCTACCAGCATCGTTCCGAAGCTAGACATGGCTCCCGCTGGCTGACTTGAGCGAAGCCAGCCTTCTCCAGCGCACGGATGACCTCTCTGCCCGAGGCGACGGGCAAGGCCGGGCTCACGCCGGGACGTTGATGGGCGCATGATCGGAGGTTCGATCCCCTCGGGGAAGGGCTCATCCTCGAAGTACAACTCCAAGGCCTCCTGCAAGTTGGAGAGAGCCTCATCGAAGGTCTCCCCTTGACTCGTCACCTCCACCTCGAGGCAGCGAGCAACGTACCAGGGAGCCTCATGAGACACGGCAGCAGTGAAACGCACACTGCCAGTCTACGGGCCGATGTCTCCCCCGCCACACTCCACTGAAATCTGGTGGTAGCTGCACGAGCGCGATCTCTCGCGGACTCTTCGCGGGCTCTGGGCGGACTCAAGGTGACCGCTTTCGATCCCTGAAGTAGCGAAAACCCCCTGTAAACCAGGGGGTCTCCGTCCGTGGAGCTGAGGGGATTTGAACCCCTGACCCCTTGCATGCCATGCAAGTGCTCTGCCAGGCTGAGCTACAGCCCCAGGTGGGAAGCCATCAGGTTACCAAACGGTGCCGGAATGATGGAAGCCGGCCAGAGTCGTGAGGACTCCTGCCGGGATCCGGCGTGCTCAGGCGCCACTCAGGCGTCGGTGCTGATGGGGTGGATATCGGGGATGCGGGGCGCGTCGAGCCACAGGCGCTCCAGGCCGTAGTACTCTCGCTGCTCGGGCTGGAACAGGTGCACCACCAGGTCCCCGTAGTCGAGGAGGATCCACTCCCCTTGCTCCATGCCTTCCCGGCGCAGGGGCTTGCGCTCGGCCTCGTCGGCCAGGGTCTCCTCCACGCCCTCGGCCAGGGAACGGACATGGATGTTGGAGGTCCCCGTGGCGATCACGAACACGTCGGTGATCACGAGCAGATCGCCCACATCCAGTAGCTCTACGTCCAGGCCCTTCTTGTCGTGTATGGCTCCTGCGGCGAGTTGGGCAAGCTGCTCGGCTTCGATGACGGGGTTTCCTCCTTGTCCAGTCCCGGTCATGCTACCGGAGTCTCAGGCTCATCCGCATAGAGATTCTCTGTCGTGTAGTACCGCCAAACCTCGTCCCTCACCAGGAATCGGGTGGGTTGTCCCCCCCGGATCCGTTCCCGGATGAGGCTGCCGGAGATGTCCAGGGAGACCATGTCGAGCCACGTCGTCCCGGCCTGTCCCCCCACCGCCTCCTCCACCTCCGATCGGGTTGTCCCGGGACGGGGCGCCACCGCCAGATGCACACGGGAGAGCACCTCCCCTGCCCGATGCCACGTGGAGATCCCACCGGCCGAGTCGGCACCCAGTATCAGGACGATCTCAACATCGTATTCGAAGGTGGCCAGCGTGTCGGCGGTGTAGGTCCAGCCGTCCCGATGGACCTCGCGATCGTCCGGCTCGAAGTAGTCCACTCCCGAGACTGCCAGGCGAGTCATCTGCCATCGATGCTGGGGGGCCGATACCCGACGCCCCGCTTTCTGCCAGGGCGCGCCGGCGGGCATATAGAGGACCCGGTCGAGGCCCAGTTGCCGGTAGGCCACCTCTCCCGTGTGGAGGTGGGCGAGATGCGGAGGGTCGAAGGTTCCGCCCAGGATTCCTATTCGCACTTCCGCCAGGATAGGGAACCAGGCGGAGGGCCTCGCTGATGGGACGGAACCGGCACGACAGGAAGGGCTCGGGATCCACGTACCGGCCCCCGAGCCGCACCGAGAGATGGAGGGCGGGACGTCCATGGGAACTACCGCTCAGACCGACCACCGAACCCCGCCTCACACCGGCGCCCGCCGCCACCGACACCTCCGACAGGTAGGAGGCAGAGACCTTGACGTCCCCCTGCTGGATGGTCACAGTCTTCATCCCTGCCACCGACCCGGCGAAGGTCACCGTCCCGTCCAGGGGAGCCTTCACCTCCGTGCCGGTCTCCGCGGCGAGATCGACGCCCCAGTGGCCCGCATACGGGCCCTCCGGGGCGAACGACGCCACCTGCCCTCCGGGGACGGGCGCAAGCAGGCATATCAGTCCGACCGCCATCCACATGCCAACACCTCCCTTGGCGTGGCCGCGTCCGGACCGCCCTCGCGCCGGAATCTATCGGAATGCGGGGGACCCTGGAAGGGGTTCATCGGTGCCGTGGCACAGCACTAGCGTGGTGGTCGAGACGCTTCCAAGGACGGACCATGACCATGACTCGAATCGGGCTGATGGGGTTCGGCCGCATCGGCCGCAACGTCTTCCGTCTCGTTCGCAACCATCCCGAGATCGAAGTCGGTGTCATCTCCGACGTGGCCGACCCGGCCGGGCTGGCCTACCTCCTCAAGTACGACTCGATCTACGGCCGCTACCCGGGTGACGTCCACTACGAGGACGGGGCCCTGGTAGCGGATGAGCGTCGGGTCGACTTCCTCACGGACAGGACCCCCGCCGACGTGAAATGGGCCGACTACGGGGTGGACGTGGTGATAGAGGCGACCACGAGATACCGGAGCCTGGCCGCCAACCAGGGTCACCTCGACAACGGTGCCCGGGCCGTGATCCTGGCATCCAGCCCGGAGACCCCGGGCGAGATCCCCATGGTCCTGACGGGAATCAACGATGAGGTGCTGGAGGACGGGCCGCGCATCGTCGCCCTCGGCTCGAACACCTCCAATGCTGTGGCCCCGGTGCTTCGCACCCTGGACGAGCGATTCGGCATCCAGCGGGCTTTCTGGACCACCGTCCATGCCATGTCCAACTCGGGACGGCTGGCGGACGTCCCCGGGGAGGGCTTCCGCAGCAGCCGCGCCGCCGGAGAGAACATCATCCCCGAGGAGACCAACTCCCCCGACATCATCAGCCAGGTCATGCCGGAGCTGGCCGGGAAGCTGTCGGCGGTCGCCCTCAACGTCCCCGTACCGGAC
>JBKHJQ010000139.1:0-6647 GCA_046538055.1 Actinomycetota bacterium | reverse complement strand
GTCCTGTACTACGGGGACGAGATCGGCATGGGCGACAACTTCTACCTGGGCGACCGCAACGCCGTCCGCACGCCCATGCAGTGGTCGCCCGACCGCAACGCCGGCTTCTCCCGGGCCAATCCCCAGCGCCTGTACCTGCCGCTCATCACCGACCCCGAATACCACTACGAGGCCCTCAACGTCGAGGCCCAGCAGGCCAACTCCTCGTCCCTGTGGTGGTGGATGAAGCAGATGATCGCCCAGCGCAAGGCCCTGCCCGCCCTGGGTAGGGGGGACCTGCGCTTCCTCTCACCCGACAACCCCAAGGTGCTGGCCTTTGAGAGGACGCTGGGCGACGAGACCGTGCTGGTGGTGGCGAACCTGTCGAAACGAACCCAGGCGGTGGAGATCGACCTCTCCCATCACGAGGGGATCACCCCGGTGGAGATCTTCGGCCAGACCGCCTTCCCGGCGGTGGGTACGCTCCCCTATTTCCTCACACCCGGGCCGCATCAGTTCTACTGGTTCCGGCTCGTCCACGAGCACGAGCCGGAATACACCGTTCCCCGTATACGCCTCCGCTCCGACATCGACATCGAAGCCCTCTTCCGGGCACGTACCCAGATGGGACGCGCCCTCGCTTCCGACCTCCCCCACCGGAGATGGTTCCGCTCCAAGGCACACACCATCCGCCAGGTGGAGATCGTCGACGTCCTCCCCGTTGCGGCCGACGGGCCACGCCTGGTGGTGGCCGACGTGGACTACGTGGATCAGGACGCCGAGACGTACATCCTGCCGCTGGGGATGGTCTCGGGAGACGAGGCGGAATGGATCCAGGCTCACGAGCCGGAGAGGGTGGTGGCGGAGGTGACCGGTCCGGAGGAGACCCGGGCGGTCGTGGTCGACGCCATGACCGACGAGATCGTGGGCCGGACGCTCCTGGATCTGGCCCGCACCCGGCGGCGACTGCGCGGATCGCGGATGGAGCTGAGCGGCACGGGCTCGCGCCTGCGGGGACGCGCCCTGGATGCCCCTCTCACTCTCCTGGGGGCCGAGCAATCCAATACGTCCGTGGCCTTCGGGGAGGAGCTGATTCTCAAGCTCTTCCGGAAACTGGAGTGGGGGGAGAACCCCGACATCGAGATCAGCCGCTACCTCACCGAGCAAGGGCGCTTCGGGGCCATCGCCCCGGTGCGGGGGGTGATCAGCGGCCAGCTGGACGGGGACACCGTCTCGGTGGCGGTGGTCCAGGACTACGTCCCCAACCAGGGCGACGCCTGGTCCTATGCCGTCGATCTGGTGGGCAACTTCGTCGATCAGGTGGCGGCGATGCCGGACGGGGGAACGGCCGATCCCGGCCGGATACGACATCCCCTGGACCTGGTGGGGGCGGAGGCGCCCGACTCACTGGCCGAGCTGGTCAACCTGGCCCTCCCCGCCGCCGAGCTGCTGGGCCGGCGCACCGGCGAGATGCACCGCGCCCTGGCGGCCTCCACCGACGATCCCTCCTTCGCCCCCGAGGCGATGAGCACCCTGTACCAGCGGTCCCTCTACCAGGGCATGCGGTCGGGAGTGCGGGAGACCTTCGCGCTCCTCCGTCGTCGTCGCTCCGCTCTTGAAGAGGACACCCGGTCGCTGGCCGCGGAGGTGCTGGACCGGGAGGGAGAGATCCTGGAGCGACTCCGGCAGGTGTCCACCGAGAAGATCGCCGCCTCCCGCACCCGCATCCACGGCGACTACCACCTGGGACAGGTGCTCTTCACCGGCAACGACTTCGTGATCATCGACTTCGAGGGAGAGCCGCTCCGCCCCCTCACCGAGCGGCGGATCAAGCGATCGCCGCTCCGGGACGTGGCCGGGATGATCCGCTCCTACCACTACGCCGCCCGGGCCGGCCTCCTCAAGCGCGTGGAAGAGGGGGTCATCGGCCGTGACCACTCCGAGATCGCCCCTCTGGAGCCATGGGTGGACGCCTGGTTCCAGTGGACGGCGGCGGCCTTCCTGCAGGCCTACCTCCAGGAGGTAGGGGGGACGCCCATCCTGCCTCCGGAGGAGGGCCACATCCGCGTTCTGCTCGACGCCTACCTGCTGGAGAAGGCCGTCTACGAGCTCGGCTACGAGCTGAACAACCGGCCCGACTGGGTCCCCATCGCCCTGTCCGGCATCCGCTTCCACCTCATATAGGAAGCCCCTGGGATCGGCTAGCGTTCGGCCGGTTGTCGTGAGGACGAAGGTGGCATGGACATTCCCTGGGCGGCTCTCGCTCCCCTGATACTCGTCGGGGTGGGATTCGTCGTCTACTGCCTCGTAGACCTGGCCCGCCACGAGGTCCGCTACCTCCCCAAGTGGGCATGGGCCCTGATCTGCATCGTGTCGGTCCCCATGGGAGGCATCATCTACCTGCTGGTGGGACGGAGCCCGGGGGGGCGACCATGATCGAGACCCGCGGGCTCTCCAAGGTGTACGACGGCACCGTTGCCCTCGAGGAGGTGAACCTCAGGGTCGGGCCGGGAGCCGTCTACGGCCTGGTGGGGCCCAACGGGGCCGGCAAGACCACCCTCCTGGGGCTGCTGGCGGGCCTGCGGCGGCCCACCTCGGGCGAGATCAGCATCACCGCCGGCCAGGACGAGGTGGCCGTCCTTCCCGATACGCCCCGCTTCGACCCCTGGCTGACGGGACGGGAGACGGTGGCCCTGGCCGCCCATCTCACCGGAGGGGACGAGCGGGTGGAGGCCATGATCGAGGATGCCGGCCTGGCCGATGCCCGGGACCGGGCGGTGGGCGGCTACTCCCGGGGGATGCTCCAGCGCCTGGGCGTGGCCTGCACGCTGGTGGGCTCACCCCGACTGATGCTGCTGGACGAGCCGGCTTCCGCCCTCGATCCGCTGGGGCGACGGGAGGTGCTGGACCTGATCTCCCGGCTGCGGAGGAGGGCCACGGTGCTCTTCTCCAGCCACATACTCGCCGACGTGCAGGAGGTGTGCGACACGGTGGGCATTCTCGATCATGGGCGTCTCCTCTTCCAGGGGGGGATCGAGGAGCTGATGGTGGGTTCGGCCGTCCCCCGCTACCTGGTCCGTTGCCGGCCTCCCCTGGAGCCGGTGGAGAGCTCGCTCCGCCGCCACTCCTGGGTGACGGAGGTGGAGAGGACCGGCGCCGAGGAGCTGGCTGTGGGGGTGGAAAGCGTGGAGGATGCCGAGGCGCGGCTGGCGGGGGCGCTGGCCGAGGCGGGAGCCCGGGTGGTGTCCTTCGGACCGGAGGCGGTCACTCTGGAGCGCGCCTTCCTGGAGCTGACCAGATGAGCCTCTGGAAGCTGGAATGGCTGCGGCTCATCCGCACCAAGAGGTGGATCGCCCTGGTGGGCGTCTTTCTGTTCTTCGGGCTACTGGGGCCGTTCTCGGCCCGGTACCTGTCCGAGATCATCTCGCTGGCGGGCGGCGAGTTGGAGGGCGCCACGGTCGAGCTGCCGCCGCCAGTCCCGGCCGACGGGCTCACCCAGTACGTCTCCAACGTGGTCCAGGTGGGGACCCTCGTGGCGGTGGTGGTGGCAGCAGGGGCGCTGGCGTTCGACGCCATACCCGAGATGGGCGTCTTCCTTCGCACCCGGGTGCGGGACGTGAGCCGCATCCTCAAGCCCCGGGTGGTGATGACGACGGGGGCGGTAGTGGCCGCCTTCCTGGTCGGGACCGTGGCCGCCTGGTACGAGACCTGGATCCTGATCGGCCCTCCCGACCCCGGAGCGGTGCTGATCGGAACCGGTTTGTCCTCGCTGTTCCTAGTTTTCGTCGTGGCTCTGGTGGCCGCCGTGGCTGGTCGGGCCCGGACCGTGCTCGGCACCGTCATGGTCTCGATCGTCATCCTGTTGGTGATGCCGGTCATCGGCCTCTTCGACGACCTCGGCCGCTGGATTCCGGGGCACCTGGCGGGCGCCCTGGGCGCCCTTCCGGCCGGCGCCACCCAGGCCTCCGACTACCTCCCGGCCGCAGGCGTCACCGTGGCAGCGACGATCGCCCTGCTGTGGCTGGCGGTCCGGTTCGCCCGGGTCCGGGAGCTGTAGAGGGCCTTCAGCGTCGGGCGTCCTCCCCCAGCCGCCCAGCCACCTCCGCCACCGCCCGACGTACCTCCTCCGGCTCCAGGATGCTGAACCGGCACGGCAGCCCAGCCAGATATCGAGCGATCCAGGCGGGATCATCCGCGCCGATCCGCATGAGGGTCCGGTCCTCGTGCGGTTCCAGGACCCCCACTACCGGCGAGACCAGCCGCCTGGCCTCGGAGTGGGGAAGGTCGAGGAGAATCCGGGCCTGGAGCCGGTAGGCGCCCACCGCCATGCCCTCTGCCACGAAGAGGGCGGCGTCGGGAGCCTCCCGACGCTCGAAACGCATGCCGGTGGCCTTGGGGCCTGTGATCCGGTCCACCCGGAAGCTGCGCCAGTCCTCCCGGTCCCGATCCCAGGCGTAGAGGTACCAGCGGCGCCGGGTGTGGACGAGCTGGTACGGCTCCACATGACGCTCGCTTTCCCGGCCCGACCCATCCGTGTAGGCGAAGCGCATCCGCTCCGGAGCTCGCGCGGCCCGGGCGATCGTCATCAGGGAGGAGAGCTGGAGGGAGGATTCCCCCGCCACGGTGGAGTCCACCTGCACGGTGGCCTCCGCCAGGGTCCGAATCCGTTCCCGCAGCGAAGAGGGCAGGACCTGCTCGATCTTGGCCAGGGCCATGAGCGCCTGGTCCTCGAAGCCGGGGACGGATCCGGCCGCCGCCGCCCGCAGTCCCCACGCCACCGCCACCGCCTCTTCGTCGTTCAGCAGGAGGGGAGGCAGGGCGCCTCCCGGCACCAGGCGGTAGCCCCCGTGGCGTCCCGGGGTGGCCTCCACCGGGTACCCCAGATCCCGCAGGCGGGTGATGTCCCGGCGCAGGGTCCGCTCCGTCACCTCCAGGCGCCGGGCTAGTTCGCTCCCGGTCCAGGTGGGACGTGCCTGCAGGTGGGATAGGAGTCGCAGCAGGCGCCCGGTGGTTTCCATGGGCCGCATTCTCGTCTATGCGGACCGAACCTGTCCACATATTCGGATAGTTTCACCCTTGTAACTCGCCCCCAGAGGAGGTCGCCGATGTACAACCCCATCGCCGCCGAGGCAGTCGCCCGAGCGCTCGTTGCCGACCGCCTGGCTCAGGCCGACGCCGCCCGTCGCGCCCGTCAGGCCCGGCGGGCCGGTCGGCGCCACGACATCCAGGTGGCCATGGCCCCCGATCCCGTCCCGGCCTGCCTGTGAGCGGGGCGGCGCCGCCCGCCCACCGGGCGCCCCATCTCCCGGGAGGGGCGTGAGCCCTAGCCTCCCGGTCCCGCTATCGTCCGGATCCTCCCCGATCCGGACGAACATGACCGCTGGACCCTCCACCCAGGACCCCACCCTCGACTTCGAGCAGCACCGCCGCGAGCTGACCGGCTATTGCTACCGGATGCTCGGCTCGATCTTCGACGCCGAGGACGCGGTGCAGGAGACTCTCACTCGCGCCTGGAAGGCCTACGACCGCTTCGAGGGCAGGTCCACCGTCCGGACCTGGCTCTACCGGATCGCCTCCAATGTCTGCTTCGACATGCTCAGGGCCAGCAAGCGCCGGGCAAGGCCCGTCGACGTCGGGGAGGCGTGGGCGGTGGGCGGACCCATCGGCGAACCCGTGGAGCACGAGCGATGGATCGAACCCGTTCCCGACCAGATCGTTCTCACCTCCGACGGCGACCCCGCCGAGAGGGCCGTGACCCACGAGTCGATCCGGCTGGCGTTCCTGGCGGCGGTGCAATACCTGCCCCCCCGGCAACGGTCGGTCCTCATCCTCCGGGACGTCCTCGCCTGGCAGGCCCGGGAGGTGGCCGAGCTGCTCGACACCTCCGTGGCCGCCGTCAACAGCGCCCTGCAACGGGCCCGGGCCACCCTGGCGAGCCACGACCTGGCGGCCGATAGGGATCGGGGCGTTCCAGTGTCGGAGCCGGATGCGGCGTTGCTCGACCGCTACATGCGGGCCTTCGAGAGCTACGACCTGGAATCTCTCACCCATGTGATCGCCGAGGACGCCACCCAGTCCATGCCCCCATACGCCCTGTGGTTGAGCGGCCGGGAGGACATCTTCGCCTGGTGGACCGGTCCCGGCGCCGACTGCCGCAACTCCCGCCTCGTACCCACCCGCGCCAATGGCCTGCCCGCCTTCGGTCAGTACCGGCCGAGCGGGCCAAACGGAGAGCACCGGCCCTGGTCCCTGCAGGTCCTGGAGTTCGAGGGAGGCCGGATCGCCCACATGACGTTCTTCCTGGACACTGCCCGCCTCTTCCCCCTGTTCGGGCTCCCCGACGAGCTCTGAGGCCCGGTTCAACGCAATCGGCGATGAGCCGCCAGCAAGGCGTCGGTGGTGGCGTCCACATCCCCGGGTCCCGTCTGCCAGTTGGAGACGGAGATGCGGATGGCGGGCTCGCCCTCCCAGGTGGTCCCCGTGGGATAGGCGACGCCGGAGGCCTGGACGGCCTCCAGGACCGCCGGGGTATGAGGGCGGGCTTTGCCTTCCCGGTCCCGGAATCGCACCAGGACCTGGTTGAGCTCCACCTCGTTCAGCACCTCGACCCCGTCGTGGGGAGCAAGGCGGTCGGCGTACCGGCGGGCCATGTCCGCGCACCTCTCCAC
>JBKHJQ010000138.1:0-6653 GCA_046538055.1 Actinomycetota bacterium | reverse complement strand
CGTCCCCGTAGTCGATGGGCGTGACCCGATGCTGCTCATCGAGGATCAGGCGGGGATCCACCACCTCCAGGCGCTCCGATTCGTAGGGCACGAAGATGTCCTCCCCCAATGCCCGGCTGAGGAACGTGTCGTCCACACCGAAGAGGACATCGGCGATGGGGTTGTCCCTGGTGAGGATGGCCTGGTTGACCGCCCCTCCTGCGTCTCCTCCCGCCACCAGCTCCACCTCGGTCCCGGTCTCCGCGGTGAACGTCGCGAACGTCTCGTCTGTGACGCCATCGGCGAACGAGTCATGCGAGAGGATGGTGAGGGTGCCGGGCGCGGGTTCGGTGGTGCCCGGCGCGGGTTCGGTGGAGTCCGGGGCCGGTTCGGTCGCGCCGGGCGTGGTGGTAGGAGGGGCGGTCCCGGGGAGGGTGGTGGTGGTGGTGTCCGCCGGCTCGTCGGATCCGCATGCGGCGAGCAGGGCGAATAGGAGGCTGAGCAGAGCGATGCGGCCAGTCGTCACGTTGTCGTCCTTGGTAGCTTGTGACGCCGGTCCGGTGGTGGGCCGAGGGTCCCTTCGCCGGAATGACCCGGATCAGGTTCGAACGGTCGGAGCCTCGCCAGGCTCCCTCTCAGCCCGGTCCACCGGGCTCCCGCGTCGGGGCCGAGTCTAGGCGGGTGCTGATATCGGCGGGCAATCGCCAATTACCCAGGTCAGGAGGGAGGTGTGAAGACGAGGACGGTGTTGTGGCCGCCGAAACCGAAGGAGTTGGAGATGGCGGGCCGGGGATCCCAGGTCCGGGGGTCGACCGCTATGTCCGTGAGGGGGATCTCGGGATCCAGATTCTCCATTCCCACGTTGGGAGGGAGCTCCCCGCGCTCGATGGCCAGGATGGTGGCGGCCGCCTCGATCGCTCCGGACGCCCCCAGGGCATGACCTGTCGTCCCCTTGATCGACGACACGGGCGGCTGGTGGCCGTCGAAGACTCGTGAGACCACCCCTCCTTCGGTGCGGTCGTTCAGCTCGGTCCCGGTCCCGTGGGCGTTCACGTACCCTATGTCGGCGGGGTCGAGGCCGGCGTCTTCCAGCGCCAGGCGCACGGCGCGCTCCGCACCCTCTCCCTCCGGATGGGGGGCGGTGATGTGGTGGGCGTCGGCGGTGGAGGCGCCGCCGGTGAGCTCGGCGATGATCCCCGCCCCCCGGGTCTCGGCGTGGTCTCGCCGCTCGACGACCAGGATGGCGGCTCCCTCCCCCAGCACGAATCCGTTGCGGTCGGTATCGAAGGGCCGGGCGGTTCCGGTGGGCGAGAGCGCCCGGGCGGAAGCGAACCCGTCGATGGTCGGCTTGCGTACTGCTCCCTCGGCTCCTCCCACCACCGCCACGTCGGCATACCCCCATTCCACCAGGCGGAGGCCATCGAGGATGGCCTGCGCTCCCGCCGCGCAGGCAACGACCGGGGTGGACGCCTGCCCGCCGAAGCCGTAGCGGATGGAGATGGCGGCGGCGGCGGCGTTGCACATCATCATCGGGATCCACAGAGGCGAGACGCGGGGGTTGTCGCTGTAGGACGTGCCGATGAGGTCCTCCAGGGACGCCAGGCCTCCGATTCCGGTGGCGACGTTGACGGTGACCCGGTTGGGGTCCACGTCCAGTTTCCCCGCCTGGGCGAGGGCCTCGGCCGCCGCCACCATGGCGAACTGGGCGAAGCGATCCAGACGTCGGGCCTCCCGGCGGGGGATCGCCGGCTCGGGGTCCCAATCGGCCACCTCATGCGGACCGGGACCGGGTGGCTCCGTCAGGCCCTTCCAGAAGGTGTCCCGTCCTACCCCGGGCGCCGCCACCACACCGACGCCGGTCACGACCGCCTGCCTTCTATCCATACCTGTATTCTGCCCGAACCGCGTCCGCAACGGATCAATGGATGCCCGGATGGGCCTCGATGGCCTCCGGCTAGGACCGGTCGTCGTCTTCGGCGAACACGCGCCGCTGCAGCTTGCGCATCCCTCCCAGCCAGCGTTCGTAGTCGTTCGCCTTGTTCTGGAAGTACCCGGCCACCTCGGGGTGGGGGAGGATGAGGAACCGCTCCGCGGCGACGCCCTCTACCACGGAATCCGCCACCTGACCGGGTTCCAGCGCCACCGGCTCCAGAAGGGTGCGGAACTCCTCGGCCGCGTCCAGAAACCGGGTGCGGACACCCTGGGGGCAGAGGGCCGACACCCTTATCCCCTCGTCCCCGTAGGTGATGGACAGCCATTCGGCGAACCCGAGAGCGGCGTGCTTGGTGACCGAGTACTGAGCCGCCTTGAGATTGGTGAGAAGCCCCGCCGCCGACACGGTGGGAAGGAAGTATCCCTCTCCTCGGGCTCGCCACTCGGGGATGAGGCGGCGGGCGGCATAGACGTGGGACATGAGATTGACCTGCCAGAGCCGGCCCCATTCCCCGTCGGGCGTCTGCTCGTCACCGCTGATGCCCACTCCGGCGTTGGCACAGAACAGGTCGACGGGCCCGAAGCGATCCCGGGCCGCGTCTATGAGGGCGACCGTGTCGGCTTCGACGGCCACATCGGCTCGCACGGCCAGGGCTCCAAGGTCGTCGGCTACCACCCGGAGGGCGTCCTCGTCGATGTCGGAGATGACCAGACCGGCCGGGTCCTCGCGGGCGAAGCGACGGGCCATCGCCTCGCCGATGCCCCGGGCGGCACCGGTGATGACGACGACCTTGCCCCCAAGCTGCATGGGCGGATGCTAGAAGGTCAAGTCCACGGGGCGCTCCCCCGAGAGGCCGAGGTCGGCGACCCAACGGGGGCGTCCGGGTGGGGCCCGGTCAGGTGGGGAGGGACTCCTCGGGGATGGCGAAGAGCACGTCGGCTCCCGCCGTGACCGACTCGACCAGCCCCAACTGGGAAGGGAGGATCTGCTCGATGAAGAACCGGCTGGTGGCCAGTTTCCCAGCCAGGAACTCCTGGTCGCCCTCTCCGTTGCGCAGTTGCTCCTCCGCTGCCAGCGCCGCCTTCCCCATCAGCCACGCTCCCAGGACCGTCCCCAGCAGGCGCAGGAAGGGGGTGGCGGCGGCCAGGGCGTCGTCGGGGGAGCGTTCCAGGCGGGAGAGGATGTAGTCCACCGAGTCCTCCACTGCCTCCACTCCGTCCTCCAGGTGAACCGCCAGGCGCTCCAGGGACTCGTGCTCATTCAGTCGCTCCGCCACTTCGCGCACCTTGGCCAGCAGCCGTTCCACCACCTCACCGCCTCCCATGGGGACCTTGCGCATCACCAGGTCGATCGCCTGTATCCCGTTGGTGCCTTCGTAGATGGGGGCGATACGCACATCCCGGTAATGCTGGGCCACTCCGGTCTCCTCCACGTAGCCCATCCCTCCGTGCACCTGGATGGCGAGGGAAGCCATCTCCACGCCCGCGTCCGTCGGCCAGGCCTTGGTCACCGGGGTGAGGAGCGCCACCACCTCCCCGGCCGCCCGGCGTGCCTCGGCCGACTCACCGTGATCCTCCTCGTCCACATAGCGGGCGGTCAGGTAGAGGAGGGCGCGCATCGCCTCCCGGTAGGAGCGCATCGTCATCAGCATGCGGCGAACGTCGGGATGGCGGACGATCTTGGCGGTCTCGGTGGCGGGAGCACCCACCTCCCTGCCCTGCAGGCGCTCCCGGGCGTAGTCGACGGCGTGCTGATAGGCCCTTTCGGTGATCGCCAGGCCCTCCACCCCGACGCCGATGCGGGCGGTGTTCATCATCGTGAACATGTTCCGCATCCCCTGTTGCTCCTCGCCGATCAGATACCCGACCGCTCCTTCCCCGGCGTCCCCGAAGCTGACCACACATGTGGGGGAGGCATGGATCCCCAGCTTCTCCTCGATGGAGACGATGCGGATGTCGTTTCGCTCGGCGGGCTCCCCCTCGTCGTCCAGCAGGAACTTGGGCACGATGAACATGGAGATGCCCTTGGTGCCCGGCGCGGACCCCGGGGTGCGGGCCAGGACCAGATGGATGATGTTGTCGGTGAGGTCGTGGTCTCCCCAGGTGATGAAGATCTTGGTGCCGGTCAGGCGGTAGGACCCGTCCTCCTGGCGTACGGCCTTGGTGGTCAGTGCTCCCACGTCCGATCCGGCCTGGGGCTCGGTCAGGCACATCGTCCCCGCCCACTCGCCGGTGACGAGCTTCTCCAGGTACAGCTCCCGCTGCCGGTCCGTCCCATGCTGGGCCAGGGCCTCGATGGCCGCCTGGGTCAGGAGAGGGCATAGGGAGAAGGCCATGTTGGCGGTCTTGAACATCTCCTGGAGGACCATCCCGATGGTGTACGGGAGGCCACCCCCGCCGTGTTCCTCGGGGATGTGGGCTCCCCCCCATCCCGCCTCCACGTACTTGGCGTAGGCCTCCTTGAACCCTTCCGGGGTGGTGACGCGCCCGTCCTCTCCCAGCACGCTGCCCTGGATGTCCCCGATGCGGTTGAGAGGAGCCATCACCTCGGCGAAGAAGCGCCCGGCCTCCGAGAGGATTCCCGAGACCGTGTCGGGGTCCAGGTGCTGGAAGCCGTCCAGCTTCGCCACGGCCGGGAGCTCGGCCACGTGATGGAGCGTGAACTCGATGTCCTGGAGGGGTGGACGGTATTCAGCCATGCATTCCAGGGTACCGGCTCCTGTGAGTCGAGTCCCATGAGATCGGATCCGTCTTATCCTCCTCCCGATGCCGCGCATCCTCTTCGTTGCCTTCTTGGTGGTGGTGGCCTGCAACGGGGCGGATCCCGCTCCCGAGACCGCCGTCACCACG
Source organism: Actinomycetota bacterium (assembly GCA_046538055.1). Taxonomy (GTDB): domain Bacteria; phylum Actinomycetota; class Acidimicrobiia; order Spongiisociales; family ZC4RG35; genus ZC4RG17. Next base: position 1,892 of record JBKHJQ010000138.1, on the reverse strand, counting down.
TCCACTTCCTCTCCTCCCGTATCCACCTCCACGACGCCGCCACCTCCGGGGCCGGACCCGGCCTCCTTCCAGGAGACGGAGGTGGGTCTCTCGGCGGACGGCACCCACCTGGTGGACGGGGAAGGCCGCCCCCTCTACATGTTCACCCTCGACACGGACCGGACGTCGTCGTGTGAAGGCGGGTGCGCTCAGGCCTGGCCACCGCTCCTGGGCGACCCGCAGGCCGGAGACGGCGTCGATCCGGAGCTGCTGGGCAACGCCGAGCGAAGAGGGGGTGACGTCCAGGTCACCTACGGGGGCCATCCCCTCTACCGGTACAGGGAGGATCGAGCACCCGGGGATGCCCGCGGCCACGGCTTCAACGACCTGTGGTTCCTGGTGGCTCCGGACGGCTCTCCGCTGGACCGCTAATCGCTCGCCGCCAGCAGGGACGACACGAGGGGAGGGAGGATCTCTCCCGCCGAGCCCTCGATTCGGACCGTGGCCAGATGGTCTGCCTCGGTGGCGCCCCGGTTGACGATCACCATGGGTTTGCCCTCCCTCGCCATCGTCACCGGAATGTCGGCTGCGGGCCATACGCCCACCGTCGATCCCACGACCAGGACGGCGCCTGCTAGACCCGCGAAGGCCCACGCCTTCTGCATCTCGCTCTCGGGGAGTAGCTCACCGAACATCACCGTCGAGGTCTTGAGGATCCCCCCGCAGTGCGGGCAGGCGGGATCTTCCTCCCCGGCGTCTACCCGCCGGAGGATCTCCTCGGTGGGCCAGGTGGCGTCACATCCCAGGCAGACGACCCGGCGGACGTTGCCGTGCAGCTCTGCCACCCGGGACTCGGGGAGACCGGCCACGAGATGGAGTCCGTCCACGTTCTGGGTGACACAACCCGCCAGCCGTCCCGCCTCGTAGAGGTCGACGATCGCCAGATGGGCAGGGTTGGGCTTCACCTCGGACCGGGCTCCCCACAGCTCTCCCGCTGCGTGCATCCGCCAGCCCTGCCGGCGCAGTTCAGGGTTGCGGACGTAGCGCTGGATGGTGAAGTCGTCGGGGTCCACTCTGGTCCACAGGCCGTTCGGGCCCCGGAAGTCGGGAATCCCGGACTCGGTGGAGACGCCGGCACCGGTGAAGACCAGGATCTGATCCACTCCCGACAGCACCTCGACTGCTCTGTCCAACTCGGCCATGACCACAGAGGGTATCCAGCCCTGCCGGCCATGTTCACGGACGGTGCGGACGCTCAGATCCCGGCGGGATGGACTCTCATCTCGTGGGTGATGCTACGGGAGAGATGCGTGAAGCCGAGCCGTCGATAGAGGCCGACGGCGCCGCTGGGATTCTCCGCGTCGACTCCCAGCAAGGCGTGGGTGAAGCCCTCCCGTCGGAAGGAGTCCAGTGAGCGGGAAATCAGCGCGGCCGCCACGCCCTGTCGCCGCCATTCGCTCAGCACCCCCAGGAGAGCGATCCAACCGTCCAGACGGAGGGTCGCCTCCTCGTCCCCGGGATAGTGGGCGTTGAGGCAGATGCCGATCACCCGGGCGCCGGCCCTGGCCACGAACGAGAGGTCGGTGCGGATGGTGTGGGAGGCCAGCATGTGCTCCCACGCCTCGGCGTTCCGGGGGGTCGACCCCCAGTGATCCGCGAACGAGGCGTTGCTCACCTCCCTGGCTGCCTGGGAGGGAACGGAATCCCACGGGACGATCTCCACGCCTTCCGGCGCAGGCACACTCAGGGGCTCGTCCAGGGGGCGGATCAGATCGTCGAACCAGCGGACGGGTTCCAGCCCGAAACGGGCGTAGAGGTTGCGGGCGTCCGTCACCCATTCCAGCTCGTGGACCCGGACGTACCACGGGATGGTGGGATCGCACCCGCGCAGCTTCTCTACCGCTCTTTCCACC
>JBKHJQ010000137.1:0-6668 GCA_046538055.1 Actinomycetota bacterium | reverse complement strand
GGTCGAGCCGGGCGTCGATGGACGCCTCCGCCGCCTCCCATCGCAGGTGGAGGACCCCCTCGCTCCCCTCCCCCAGGTGGAACCGGCCCCCGAAGGCGGGGTGGGTGTTGCGGAACCGGATCAGCCCCAGGAGACGGCGAACCACCGGCCGCTCCAGTGACTGGGTGATCGACTCCCGGTCCAGGTAAGGCCGGTTGATGTCGCGCCCCACTCCGGTGCGGGACAGCAGCTCCATGTCGTTGGGCATGGCCAGCAGACCGGCGTAGTACACCTGGGGGATCCCGGGGCAGAGGAGCTGCAGCAGGCGCGCCAGCAGGTACCGGTCCCCGTCGCCTCCCAGAGCGGAGTAGTAGGTCGAGTTGACCTGGTACAGATCGAGGTTGGATGCGGCTGCCCCCGTCGCCAGCCGGCTCTCACCCCCGGTGGCGGAGTGGATCCCCTCCACCAGGTCGTCGATCTGTTCGGTGCTCAGCAGACCCTCCCGGTCTCCCGCGGGCCCTATGTCGATGACCCCGATGCCGTCGTGGGTATCGAGCACGGTCACGGCGTTGCGGGGGCTGATCTCCAGCCACCGTCGCAGGGGCTCGGCCGATCCGGTGTAGAGGCCGAACAGGACCAGCGGCGGCAGGGCGAAGTCGTAGACCCGATCCACCGTGGCGGCCGTGTCGACCTGGTCGGAGTAGTGGGAGTGGATCTCCAACAGCGACTCCATTCCCCGGGCGCGGATCTCGGATCCCAGGCGGCGTATGAAGCTGCGGGTCTCGTCGGTCATGAAACACGACGTCCCGGGGGTCTTGACGGCGTATCCCACCGCATCGAGACGAACCTGGCGCACTCCTGCTCCGGCCTGGTGGTCGAGCACCTCTCCCAGGTACCGCATGGCCCCGGGATCGGAGACATCGAGGTCGATCTGCCCGGAGGTGAAGGTGGTCCACAGCAGGCGACGGGACCCGTCCGCCAGGGTCACCGCCGTGAAGGGAAGCCCGGGACGGGGACGGTAGATCCGCACCAGATCCCCTTCGGTGGCCCCGTCAGGGAACACGTCGCCGTAGGCGAGGAACATCCCCGCATGCGGGGAACCGTCGCCATGCAGGAGGTAGTCGAGGAAGCGGGGTGATTCCCGCGAGATGTGGTTGACGATGAGGTCGGCGGTGACGTCGTGTGTCTCGCCCAGGCGGGCCACATCCTCCCATCCTCCCAGCCGTGGATCGACCGAGGTGTGATCGATGGGGTCGAAGCCGGCGTCTGCTCCGTCGTAGGGATGGAAGAACGGCAGCAGGTGAACGCCGGTGAAGACTCCCTGGAGGGGACCAGTCAGGAGCTCCCCCAGCGCGGAGAGATCGCCTCCTCCCAGGCGGTCGACGTAGGTGATGAGGTGGACCCCGTTGCGCACCCGCCCAGTGTCGACGGCGAACCGCCCCGTCTCAACCCTCCGCCTATCCCTCCTCCATCTCGTCGGCCAGGCGGGAGAGGTGCACGAACGAGTTCGCCCGGTGTCGCTCGTGAATCTCCAGCGCGGCCTCTGCGTCCCGGGCGGCGCAGGCTTCCACGAACTCCTGGTGCTCCACCGAGGCGTCGCCCTCCACCGGGACATCGGAGTCGAAGAACAGGAGCCGGTAGTGCTCGTAGTGGTCCCACAGGCGGCTCACATAGTCGAGGAACACGCTCTTGGCCGCCGCCCGGTAGCAGATGAAGTGCAGCTCCCGGTGGGCCCCCAGGACCTGGCGGCGATCGCCCTTGCGATGGACGACGACATCGTTCATCTCCCTCATCTTCTCGACGTCGTGGTCGGTCAGGTTGGGGACCCCGGCCCGGATCAGCTCGATCTCCAGATAGGAGCTGAGCTGGTTCATCTGAGCCAGCTCCTCCTTGGTGAGGCGTCTGACCCGGTAGGACCGGTTCCGGTCCCGTATGAGGCGCCCCTCGCTCTGGAGGATCTTGACGGCCTCCCGCACCGGGACGATGGACACACCCAGGGCGTCGGCGATCTCGCTGATGTTGAGGTGGGCTCCGGGCGGAAACGTGCCATCGACCAAGCGCTCACGCAGTTGATCCAGCACGACTTCCTGGATGAGAGGTACCTCGACCTCCGAGAAGTCCCGTGCGCTCACTGATCGATCACTCTCCCTGACCATCCTATATGGAAGGGGTGCGGGACCCCCAGGATCCCGCACCCCTTCGGTGCCTCTGTCTCAGCCCAGGTCCTGCAGTTCCTCCGACGGGTAGAACCGCACGTCCTGCCATGTGCCACCCTGCACCTGCTGCACCGAGTAGGAGTTGACCACGCTGCCGGTCTCGTCCAGATCGACCCCTCCGGACGCGCCCTGGTAGTCGATGTCCTCGCCTTCGGCCAGCAGCTCGGCGCCCTCCTGGAACGACGTCACCGGTGTGCCGCCCGCGGAGACATCCACGAGTGAATCGTTGATGGCGGCGCCGTCGCAACCGCCGGAGGCGACCATCGCCAGGGCCATCAGGTTCATGCCGTCGAAGGAGTTGGCGCCGAAGGGTCCCGGTTCCTCGCCGATCACGTCCTGATGGAGGCTCACGAACTCCTGGTACTCTTCGGTCTCCTGGTCGGTGCTGGACACCACCGTGTAGGCGACCTCCTCGACGATGTCGGGGCCGATGGCCTCCAGGGTCTCGTCGGTGGCCAGGTCGGCCGAGAACAGCCAGTCCCCGGTGTAGCCGAGCTGGTCGGCCTCGTTGACGATCGTGAGGCTGGACTCCTGGCCGCCGGCCAGGTAGATGACGTCGGGGCTGGCGGCCAGCACCGTCGACAGCGTGCCCGAGTAGCTGGCCTCACCGGGAGCGAACTCCTGGTCGAAGGTGACGTTGACCTCCAGTTGCCCCAATGCCTCCCGGGCGGCGTTCCCGGCCGAGAGCTGCTGCTCTTCCTGCTGGGTGAACACCGCCACCGATTCGTAGCCCTGATCGGCGATCCAGCGAGCCGCGGCCAGCCCGTCGTTCGTGTCGGGTCCCACCGTGCGGAAGGCGAAGTCGCCGCCCAGCTCGTTGAAAGCCGTGCTTCCCGCATAGGGGGAGGTGACGACCACCTGCTCGGACTGGGCCAGTGGCACCAGCGCGATGAGCACGTCGGAGGTGGGACCGGCGATGGCCACCGCCCCGTCCGAGATCATCCGCTCCGCCTCCGTGCGACCCACCTCGGGGTTGGTCTCCGAGTCGGCGGTGACGAAGCTGATCGGTCCGCACTCCAGGAGGCCGGTCTCGTTTATGGTCTCGGCTGCCGTCCGGTAGCCGTTGGAGACGATCTCACCGAACGTCCCCAGCTCACCGGAGAAGGGGGCCAGGAGCCCCATCACCACACCCTCACCTTCGGCGCCGCCGGTGGTGTCCGACGACATCGTCGTGTCGGGCGCCGCCGTGGTGTCGGAGGCCTCCGTGGTATCGGGAGCCGCCGTCGTGTCGGCGGCTTCGGTCGTGTCGGCCGCCTCCGTGTCGTCTGTGGTCTCGCCGCCGCAGGCGGCCAGTACCAGCAGCAGCGCCGTCAACAGCGCCAGTAGTCGTTTGCTCATCTCTGCCCTTCCTTTCTCGTGGTCCTATCCGTCGAAGAGGACTGTCTTCAACAACTCCGGGTCGTCGACCAGCTCCCGGGCCGGCCTTTCCTCCCGTATCTCGCCTCCCGCCATGAAGTAGGCCCGGGTGGCGGCGCCGAGGACGGTCTCGGGGTTCTGCTCCACCACCCACAGCGCACCCCGTCCTTCGGTGGCGACGTCGGTCATCCACTGGACGATCTCGTGCACGAAGCGGGGAGCGAGGCCCGCGGTGGGCTCGTCCAGCAGCAGCAGGCGGGGGTCGCCCCCCATGGCGGAGCCCACTGCCAGCATCTGGCGCTCCCCCCCCGGAAAGGGTGGAGGCGAGCTGATTGCTCCTCTCGCCCAGACGGGGAAAGCGCCGGATGATCGGATCGACCAGGGCCTCGAGGCGGGGACGGAAGAGCGAGGCGGCGGCCAGGTTGTCACGCACCGACAGCGGGCCGAACACGTTGCGTTCCTGGGGCACGTAGCCGATGCCCGCCTCCGAACGCCGGTAGGCGTCCAGTCCGGTCACGTCGGCTCCGTCCAGGAGGATCGATCCCGCCGAAGCTCCCAGGTGCCCGGCGACGGTTCGCAACAGGGTGGTCTTACCGGCCCCGTTGGGCCCCAGCAGCACGACTATCTCGCCCGGCTCCACGCGGAGGGATGCCTCGTGCACCACGGTGAGGCGCCCGTAGCCGCTGGATACGCCTCGCACCTCCAGGAGGCTCACGAGTGCTCCCCCAGGTAGGCGGCCACGACCTGGGGGTCGCGCCGGATCTGCTCGGGTGTGCCGTCGGCGATCACCCGGCCGTTGGCCAGGCAGATCACCCGGTCCACCAGCTCGAGGAGGAAGCCCAGGTTGTGCTCCACGACCACCACGGCCACACCGTCGGCGTGGACCGAGCGGATCAGGTCCCCCAGGGTCGTCTGCAGATGGGGTGCCACCCCGGCGGTGGGTTCGTCGAGGAGGAGAAGCCGCGGCCCGGTGAAGAGCTGTCGCGCCACCTCCAGCATGCGCAGCTCACCTCCGGAGAGCTCTCCCGCCTCCGTGTCGGCCCGCTGGGACAGGCCCACCTTCTCGAGAAGGGCCCGGGCGCCCTCCTCGTGGGACCTCTCCTGCTGGCGCCACCCTCCCATCAATCCGGAGAGCAGGGGACGGGCCACCGGAGCTGCCACCATCACGTTGTCCAGCACGGTTAGCTCGCGGAACGCCACCGGGGTCTGGAACGTGCGGGACAGACCCTGCCGCGCCAGGGCGGCGGCGGGGTGGCGATGGGTGGGCACACCCAGCACCGTCACGGTTCCTCTCGACGGCTCCAGATATCCTGTGGCGAGGTTGAAGAGGGTCGATTTGCCGGCGCCGTTGGGCCCCACCATGCCCACGAGCTCACCCTCCCCCACCGTGAAGGAGCAGTCGTCCACTGCCACTATCCCCCCGAAGTACCGGGTCACACCGTCGAAGGTGAGCAGGGGAGAGGTCATGCCCCCACCCGGGGCTGTCTCCAGCGGAGCACCAGCACGAAGAGAAGGCCCGTGAGGAACACCTGCCCGGCGTCCACCATCTGCACCGCCCGGACCGAGTCGATGGGGAGCTGGCCGATCAGCTCGTCCAGGACCGTGAGGCCCAACACACCGGCCAGGGCACCCCAGTTGTTGCCTTCCCCTCCCAGGATCATGGCGATCCACACGAAGAAGGTGATCTCGGCCCCGAAGCTGGAAGGCCTCGCCAGTGTCAGCCAGATCACGTAGATGACACCGGCCAGGGCTATGAAGAAAGCCGAGAGGAAGAACACCTGCCGCCGGTACACCTCCGGTTCCTGTCCGGTGGCGATGACTCCCGTTTCGTCGCCCTTGATGGCTCTGAGGAGGCGCCCGTAGGGAGACCGCACCAGCCGCTGGAACAGCCACATCGTGAAGGCCAGGAGCCCGAGGGAGAGGAACAAGAGGAAGAGGTTGTAGTTGCCCACCTGATCCCGGAGCGGCTGGACCACATTGGAGAAGCCGGACGTGCCGTTGGTCACCGCCGGGACATTGACCAGGAGCGATTGGAGCACCTCGGCGAAGGCGAAGGTGGTGAGCGCCAGGTACTCGCCGCGAAGCCGGAGCGCGGGCCATCCCGATAAGGCGGCGAACAGCACACCCACCAGCCCGGCGATCACCGCCGCCAGCAAGGGATGGAGGTTGAAGCCCCACCGGTAGGCATCGAGAGAGGCCTCAGAGGGTGGGCCGGAGGTGAGGATGGCGAACGTATAGGCCCCCACAGCGAAGTACGCCACCACGCCGAAGTTGATGAGACCTGCCTCCCCATACTGGAAGTTGAGGGCGATGGCCACCACCCCGTATATCCCGACGAGGATCCCCACGCTGATCACGGCGGCGAGTAGGGGGCTCATTCCCTGTTCCCCGCAATCCCGTTGGGCATGAAGATGAGGACGAGGATCACGATCCCGAAGGCAATGATGTCCCGGAAGCCGGCCGGGATCCACAGAAGGGAGACCTCCCGGGCCACGCCGATGGAGAGCGCCGAGACGGTCAGGGCCGTCACCGATCCAACCCCGGCCAGGAGCGCAACCGCCAGGATGATGAGTATCTGCTCGAAGCCCTTGGTGGTGGTCAGCGCCCCCAGCATCGCCAGGGCCACCCCCGCCACGCCTCCCAGTCCGGAGGTGAGTACCCAGGTGGCGTTGGCCGCCTTGCGAACGTCCACCCCCCGGGAAGCGCCCAGATCCCGGTCGAGGGCGGTGATCCGGATGGCGGTCCCCATGCGGGTTCGCTGCAGGTACCAGGCGGTTCCCGCCGTCACGACCGCCGCCATCGCCACCACCAGAACCTGATTGAAGGTGATGGTCACCGGACCCAGCGTCACCGGCGCCACCCGGGGGAGGCGCACGAGGAAGGAGCCGGTGCCGATCGCCGCCTCGATCACCCCCTCCAGCATGTAGACGACACCCACCGAGGTGATGAGCAGCACCGCCGGCCCCAGCCGGCGGATCGGCTCGTAGACGACCTTGCCCACCAGGAACCCCACAGCCACCGCCGCCGCCACGCCGGCCGCGGCCGCAGCCACGAAATGCACCCCGAGGATGTTGTTCATGAGGAGGGAGACGAAAGCGGCCACAGACAGGTACTGGG
>JBKHJQ010000136.1:0-6674 GCA_046538055.1 Actinomycetota bacterium | reverse complement strand
GGTCGTGGGTCTCAACCGATGGGTGTACCGGGTGGTGGCCTACGCGGCGCTGATGCGGGACGAGTACCCGCCCTTCCGCCTCGATACCGGCGGCAGCGAGCCGGGGGGCGGAGAACCGCCTTCCGGCGGCGGACCAGGGGAGGGAGAGGGGGCTGCGGCAGTGGTCGGGTCCCCGGGCATGAGCGTGGCGTGACGCCCTTTCCGAGCCCCCGGTGGCCGGTGTCCCGGCAAAGGCGAGGACATAGACCGCCGGACGGATCTGCATCCAGATGGCTGCTATACAGGACAGCGTGGATTCGGTAGTCCTCGCCGGTTTGGATCTCTCCCGCTGGGAGGAGCCCGAGCCCACAACCGACCTGCGCCGCCTGCTGGAGTCATGGCTGCGCTACCAGAGGCATGAGTTCCTCCGCAAGATGCGGGACCTGGACGGGGAGGGAATGGTGCGGTGGTCGGTGCCTCCCGTGGAGCTGTCCGTCCTGGGTCTGGTGCGCCACATGAGCCAGATGGAACATGTCTACCTGGCCTGGGGTCTGGGAGGTGGGGAACGGAACCTCGTGTACGGGGACGACGACTATGCCGGTGGATCCCCCCAGACCATCGATGAGGACCTGGGGATGTACCTCGAGGAGGTGGAGAGGTCGGATCGGGCCATGGCTTCCCTTCCCTCACTCGAGTCTCCGGGTGCCGGCCATGGTCGGCCCCTGGGCGCCACCCTGGTGAAGATGATCGACGAGTACGCCCTCCACAGCGGGCAGGCTCACATGCTCCGGTTCGCCGCCCTGGGCGAGATCATGCGCTGAGTCGACGTGCGGCCCGATCTGGTCCGGCATTCCGGCGTATGTGTACGAAAGGCCCTAGCCGGACGGGTGCCATCGCGCCGACGCTGGTGGCGAGGTGCGCTGCGGGCCGGTGCACGCTTCTGACCGGCCCGGAGCGCCCGGCATGAGGCTGCCAGGAGGTGAGAGTGTGAATGATGAGACCTCAGAGACGGCTCACGAACCTCGGCTGGGGGCGGTTTTCGATGATCGGGTGAGCGCGGAAGCCGCCGTGGACGACCTGCGCCGTTCCGGGCTGGCCGACGAGCACCTCGGTTTGGCGGTCCACAGCTCGGATACCTACGTCTTCGAGGAGGACGCCGGGTCCAACATAGCCCACGGCATCGAGAGGGGACTGGCGGTAGGGGCCCCCATCGGGGCCCTGGCGGGCATGGCCGTCCTGTCCCTGGTAGCCCCCGCGGTGGGGGCCACGCTGGGAGTGGCCGGCATCCTGGCTGCGGGAGGCGCCACGGGCGCGTTGGCCGGGGGCTTCTGGGGTGCCTATCTGGGTCTCACCTCGGAGGAGCACGTGCTGGAGGAGGAATGGGATTGGGAGCGGACACCCCTCCAGCCCGGCCAGGTGCTGGTGGTCGTCTGCCAGCACGGGGATCCCGAGGACGTGGCACGGATACTCGGGAGCCGGGGTGGACGGTTGATCGCCCGGCCCGCCCATCTCGGATGAGCTAGCAGTGGTCGGGTGGCATACCCGGTCGAAACAACGGAAGGAGACAGACATGGAATACAACACGGGACTCCCCGAAGAGGCGCGCCAGGAGATAGCCCAGGGCCTCTCCCGGTTGCTGGCCGACACCTACACCCTCTACGTGAAGACACACGGCTACCACTGGAACGTGACAGGCCCCATGTTCCGGAGCCTGCATCTCATGTTCGAGGAGCAGTACGTCGAGCTCCGGGAGGCCGTCGACGAGATCGCCGAGCGGATCCGGGCGCTGGGCCACTTCGCCCCGGGCAGCTACGCCGAGTTCGCCAAGCTCACCGCCGTGGGTGAGGAGGAAGGCGCACCGGAGGCGCTCGACATGGTGCGCAATCTGGTCGAAGGCCACGAAACCGTGATCCGCACGGCCCGCGAGCTGGTGAAGGTCGCTGAAGAAGCCGGCGATGCGGCCACCGCCGACCTGGCCACGGAGCGGCTGGAGGTCCACGAGAAGACGGCCTGGATGCTGCGAGCCACCGCCTCCTGAGAATCGCTCTCCCAAGATCCCCCGCCCCAGGACCTTCGCCCCTGGTGCGGGGGTCCGGTCCGTATAAAGGTGGGGAGGAGCCGGCATCCGGTGAGATTCCCGTGGCGGGGATGGAGAGGAGCGCGATGATCGACACAAGAACGAGAGAAGAGGCCCCGGCCGGGTCTCGGGCCCTCCCTCCCCGCGACCGGTGGCTGGGGATGGGGCTCGTGGTCCTGGGGCTGGGAGCTGCCCTGGTCTCGGTAGCCGGACCCCTGATCCTGGGGCTCATCGACTACCGCGCCTCCCCGGGGGCGGTCAACCAGGTCATGGGTGGTGACGTGGCCGGCCTGGTGCTGGTGGCGCCCACCTCCATCCTGGCGGGGATCCTGGCCTGGCGAGGACATCGGGCCGGAGGGGTGCTGGGACTCGGTCCCGCCCTGTACGCCCTGTACATGTACAGCCAGCTGGCGCTGGGAGGAGACGTGTTCCGCTATCCCGGCAACAGCGAGCGGTTCTTCCTCCTATATCTGGGCTTGTTCCTCCTGGCCGGGGCGGTCACCGTCCGGGCATGGACGGGCATCGACTCCGGGGCGCTGCCCGACCTCGGGCGGGGCACCGATCGGACCCTGGGGATCTTCCTCCTGGTGGTGGCCTCCTTCCTGCTCCTCGGGCTCCACCTCCCCGGCCTCATCGACGCCTGGTCGGCGCAACCCGAGGGCGCCGAGTACCTGGCCGACCCCGTGGTGTTCTGGGTGGTCAAGTTCATGGACCTGGGCCTGGTCGTGCCCGGGCTGGTGGCGGCGGCGGTGGGGATCCTGGGGCGGACATCCTGGGGGGCCAAGGTGAAGTACGCCGCGGTGGGGTGGGCTGCGCTGCTGGGTGCCTCAGTTGCAGGCATGGCCATAGTCATGCAGGTGACGGGCGACCCCGCCGCCAGCACGGCCAACACGGCTGCGTTCTCCCTCTTCGCCGCCATCGCCCTGGCCATGGCGGTCCGGGCCTATATCCCCCTGTTCGACCGGTTCGCCGGGAACGACCTTCCATAGGCCGGTCCATGATGCCTGCTACCTCGTCCCGGCCATGACGCGTCCGGGCGAGGGTTACGAGGTCCGACCCTTTCCCAAGATCCGGCGCGCCAATGTGGACGTGGTCGGGGAAGGGCACCGGCACCACACGATCCACGGTCTGGTGGAGGTGGACGTCACGGACGCCCGCCGGAAGCTGGCCGCGGCCAAGGAGGGAGATGGGGAGGCCCTCTCGTTCACCGGGTTCGTCGTCGCCTGTGTTGCCCGAGCCGTGGACGAGAACCGCATGCTGCACGCCCACCGGTGGGGGAGGGGCAAGCTGGTCCTGTTCGACGAGGTGGACGTGAACCTGCAGCTGGAGCAGACCGGGCCCGACGGCACCCGCATCGTCCAGTCGCGGATCGTCCGGGCCGCCAACCACAAGGGAGTCGAGGCGATCTCCGCGGAGATCCGCCAGGCCCAGGTGCGAACCGCAGGGGACCGACGCCGCTACCGGGGAACCCTGTGGTTTGTCACCCTGCCCCGGCTGCTGCGGGCGCCGATCTGGCGGATGGTGATGGCGCGCCCCTGGTGGACCAAGCGCTTCGGGGGGACGATTGCGGTGAGTTCAGTGGGGATGTTCGGCAACACTCTCGGCTGGGGCATCCCCCTCAGCCCCGCTCCCCTCATGGTCACCGTGGGCGGGATCGGCCCCCGCCCCGCCTTCATCGACGGCGAGCTCCAGGAGCGGGAGCATCTCAGCCTGACCATCAGTGTGGACCACGACATCATCGACGGTGCCCCGGCTGCCCGGTTCGTGGAGAGGCTTCGGCAGCTCGTGGAGGGCGGCCACGGCCTGACCGACTGACGGAACCTTCCCTCTTGCCGCCGGGGAGGCGGAGGAGCCTCTCGACGGCGAGAATGATCGCCACCGCCGCTCCGGCCAGGAGGAAGACCGCCAGGGCCCCACCCACTGTCTCCATGGCCTGCGGCGCGAAGACGAGCGTCCCGGCCAGGGCGATCATGACCGTCCCGCCGATCAGCTTCAGCAGCCTGCCCGCCCGCTCCTCCAGCTTGGTCGCCCGCATGGCTGCCACCGCCACGCCGAATATGACCAGCTCATCCATGAGGAACACCAGCAGGTAGAGGCCGAACAGGGGGACGGCGCCGCCCGTGCCCACCTCCCGGGTCGCCAGGAGGTCCGCCCACAACAGCGGGTAGCCGGCGGTGCAGGGGGTTTCGAGGACGGAGACCCCGAGAGCGAGGACGGCCGTGCCTCCCAGCACGGCCGGGAGTGTGGCCTTGCCGGTGGTGACGGACCGGATCATCCGGTAGATCCAGGGCTTTCCTCGGTTGGGGATGGCCAGAGAGGGGCCCAGGCCAGGCGAGAAGTAGTCCTTGAGGTTGATGATCCCGAATCCGAGCGCGATGGCGGCCATTGCGGCTCTCACCCAGCTCTCCCCGGCGACATAGGACAGCGCCCCGTACATGCCGGCGATGTAGAGGCCGTAGAGCATGCTCGTGATGAGGAGGAAGGTTCCTCCCACAGCCAGCACCCTCCGGCGGGATCGTGTCCGCAGCACCAGCGCCAGGAGAAGGCTGAGCACCCACAGGGAGCACGGGTTCACCCCGTCGACCAGTGCGATCAGGATCGTGGCCGTCACCAGCGAGGTATCGACGATCTCGACCGGACCGATGAGAGGGAGGGTGATGGCCTCGGAGGGGTCGGCCGGCTCCGGAGCCTCCGCCCCGGCCAGCACCGCCTCCACCTCGGCCTCTATCTCCCGACCGACGGAGCCGTCGAATCCCTCCCAGACTCGATCCCCGAAGATGGTGGTGGGCACCGCCCGGGCTTCCAGGTCCCGCTCGGCCATCTCCGCCAGGAACAGCTCCCGATTGGCCTCGTCGTACCACACCTCGAACTGGCGGATTTCGAGCTCGGGGTAGTCGTCGGCCAGCTCGCTCAGGAACGCCTTCTCCGTCTCGCAATGGGGACAGCCCATGCCCCAGAAGAAGAGAAGGGGAGGGATGTCGCCCTCCGCGGCCAGGGCGGTGACCGGGGCGGAGATGAGGCCGATCAGCAGGGCGAGTGCCAACACGGTCCGTCGAAAAGCGGCCACGGTCTCGATTCTCGACAGGGGAGCCGCCGCCCACCAGTCCCGGAAGTCCCAACCTGGAATGGACTCAGTCCCTTTCCCAAGCGGCGGGGAACACGCGGTGGCGCGGTTGTCCCCGGGACCAGGACGAGGTCCGACATCCCGGCCCGGTTCTCCTCGGGATCTCGTCCTGTGGCGAGGAGGGGGCTGAGGTCAGGCGGTCGGTGAGAACACGTGCGCCAGGTGGTCCAATGCCGCCCGGGCATAGATGCCATGTCCAGGTGCCAGCCCGTAGGCGAGATCCTCCAGGAGCCGGCAACGGGCGTAGAAGACCACTCGCTCTCGATCCTCGGACTGCACCTCCCGGCTGTAGTGATCCACCACCGAGTCGAGCGCCTCCGGTCCCAGGTCCCTGAGGATGAGGGCCAGGTCCACGGCCGGATCGGCGAGAGAGGCATCCGCCCAGTCGAGGACGCCGGTGAGGTGTGAGCGGGAAGGATCCGCCAGCAGGTGCTCGGCCCCCAGGTCGCTGTGGCAGAGAGCGACGTCGGTGGGCCGGGCCGGAGGGTCTCGATGGAGGAAGCTCTCCACTTCCCGCCGGTAGCCGGCGGGAATCTCCGACGCGACCAGGTCGTAGTTGGCCCGGGCTTCCTCCAGCCAGGAGCCCGGCGGGTCGAGGTCCCGGGGGACCAGCCGGGCCACGGTCTGGAGATCGATGCCGTGGATGCTGCTCAGGAAGGCCCCCAGAGCGGGGGCCAGGGAGGTCGGATCGACAGGGGGTGCGGTGAGCAGCGAGCGGCCCGGCAACTTGCAGTAGGCGATGAGACCGCGGACCGGATCCACCAGGATGGGCCGGGGTACCGGAAGCGGCGAGATCCCGCCCACCAGATCCAGCAAGCCGGCCTCGGCGCCGACGGAGGCCGATCGCCGTTTCGGATCGGGATCCTTGCTCTCCCGTACGATGAGGTCGCCGTTGACTTCGTACACGCGGTTGTCCTCCCCCTCGGCCAGGGCTCGCACCGAGGTGACGCACATGCCGGGGATATGACGGGCGAGGAGGTCGGTGAGTTCGGCGGTCATGGCGCACGCGATGCTAAGTGCCCGATGCGGATGGAGGGACCCCTTCCCGGTCTCCTCTGCGACCGTGAGGACGCAGGCGCTCCGGTCCCGGTACCGTCTCCGTCAGTGTCATGGGGAACAGGTGACGATGGAGTGGATTGAGCAACTCGACCTGGGCCGCAAGGAGTTCGATGCGCGTTCGTGGGCGGGTGCCTATGAGCGCCTGAGTCAAGCTGACCACATGAGGGCGCTCGAGCCCGCCGATCTCGAGAAGCTGGCCATCGCCGGCCTCATGTCCGGCCGGCAGGCCGAAAGCACCGATACCTGGATCCGGGCCCACCGGGGCCACCTGGAGGACGGTGAACCGGAGAGAGCTGTCCGTTGCGCCTTCTGGCTCGGATTCGGGCTCATCCAGCGGGGAGAGGCCGCCCAGGGCGGGGGATAGCTGGCCCGGGCCGGCCACCTCATCGAGGAGCACGAGCTGGACACAGTCGAAAGCGGGTACCTTCTCATACC
>JBKHJQ010000135.1:0-6686 GCA_046538055.1 Actinomycetota bacterium | reverse complement strand
CCACTCGACCGTGCAGGTGCACCCTTTCCTGGCGGCTGCCGCTGGGAGTGTGGGAAACCGATCCGAAGGCCACCAGCCGGTCGCCGCTCCACACACCCCGAACGTCCCCGCCGGGCTCCAGATGGGGGTCCGCGAGGTCCGAGAGGATCTCCTCCTGGGACGTGACATACGGTGCCGACCAGTGCGATTCCCAACGCCGGAACAGCCCGTGAATCGCCTCCACATGTCGGCTGTCCACAGGAACCAGGTCTAGACCCACGATGCAACGGTACCCGCCGCCTGGCTCGACATGATCCGTTCCGCTAGCTTCCGGCCGCGTGGAGGTAACGCCAGAATCCATCGAAGCGGCAGCCCTGCGCATCGAGGGGTTGATCCGCCATACCCCCGTTCTGGAACCCGAGCCCGGCCTGGTCCTGAAGCTGGAGCAAACCCAGGTCACGGGCTCGTTCAAGGCCCGGGGGGCGTCGGCCTTCCTCACGGCCCACCCCGAGGTGAAGCGGGTGGTGGCCGCCTCCGGCGGCAACCACGGGCTGGCCGTTGCGTACTCCGCCGCCCGGCTGGGCCTGCCGGCGGACATCTTCGTCCCCTCCAGCTCCCCCTCGGCCAAGCTGTCCCGGATCGAGGAGACCGGTGCTGAGCTCCATGTCGTGGACGGCTACTACTCGGCCGCCCTGGAGGCTTCCCGTCGGTTCCTGGAGGAGCACGACGCCGTGGAGATCCATGCCTACGACGATCCTGATGTGGTGTCTGGTCAGGGCACGTGCGGCCGCGAGATCCTCTCCCAGATCGACGACCTGGAGGCGGTGGTGGTGGCTGTGGGCGGAGGCGGTCTCATGGGAGGGATCGCGTCGTGGATTCGGGACGAAGCCACCCTGGTCGCGGCCGAGACCCCCGGAACCTCCGCTCTTCATGCGGCCCGGGAGGCGGGTCACCCCGTCCCGGTGCAGGTGGGAGGCGTGGCGGCCGATTCCCTCGGCGCCAGGCAGGTGGGCGAGCTGGGTTTCGAGGCTGCCCGGCGATGGGTGGACGAATCGGTCCTCGTGGACGACGACGACGTGGTCGCGGCCCAACACTGGCTGTGGAGCCGATGCCGTCTCGTGGCCGAACCGGGAGGTGCCACCGCGCTGGCGGCATTCCTGGCGGGTGCCTTCCCTGTGCCATCCGGCGGGAAGACCTGCATCGTCGTCTCCGGGGCCAACACCGCTCCGGGATCGGTGGCGTGAGTCATACTGGGAGGCGATGCAAGAGCAGGACGCCGTCCCCGAGAAGGACCCTCTTCAGGCGGATGAGAGGCTGGCGGAGCGCCTCGACCGTCTGACCCGGGAGGAGGCAGAGCGCGTCCTGGAGCGCGCCCTCCGCCTGCAGTCGAAGGGACAGTCGTCGGAAACCTTCACCCTGGAGGAGATACGGCTGATCGCCACGGAGCTGGGGGTGGAGCAGTCACTGGTGGATCGGGCGGTGAGGGAGGCGCTGGGGAGCTCGGGAACGGCCGATGCCGGCGAAGGACCGGGGGTGATCGCCCGGCGGATAGTCGTCTCCGGTGCGGAAGGGGAGGTGGATGACAGGGTCATGGCCTGGATGGCGAACGAAGAGGGTCTCCGGCCCGTGTCTCGCAGCCCGGAGGGGGTGACATGGGAGAAGGACGGGCACTGGATGACATCGGTCCGGTTGGTGTTCGGGACCGAAGGCACCGGCGCCCTGCGGGGAATGAAGGAGGTCCGTCATCGTCGACTCCCACTGGGGAGCGACGAGCACGTCGTGGAGATCGCGGCCGACACGTCCCATGTCCGGTGGGCCGGATGGGGGGTGGGGGCAGGCGTCACGCTCCTGGGGCTGGGAGGAGGCGCGATCACCGCCGCCGCCGTTCCGGGAGGCAATGACGTGGTGCAGTTCCTGTCGGCGGCCGTCCCCGGGTTGGCCCTGGCGGCGGGATCGGCGTGGGCCACGGTCCGCCTGTGGAGCTCCTCCGTCCGGAGGGGGGTGGACTCAGCCCTCAACGGGATCGCCCATCCCGATCTGCATCCGAGGGCGGAACGCCGGCGCAACCGCCGAAGCTGACGCGGACGGTTGGACTCTCTCGGATTCCTGCGACTCGTGAACTGGGTGGCCGATGCCATCGACGGCCCCGGCGGAGCGGCCGGTCAGCGCACCAGAGGGCTGGGGTCGGACTCGACCGTACCCGATACCGCTTGGACGCCGGGGCCGGGCAGGTGCAGGGTGAAGGTGCACCACCCATCCCGGTAGGAGTAGGCGAGCTCCCCGCCCATGGCCCGGGCTAGGCGATATGAGACAGGAAGGCCCAGCCCGATGAGGCCGCTGAGGTTCGTCCCTCCTGTTCCCCTCTGATATGGCTCGAAGAGGGCTTCTTCCAGGTGGGGAGGGATGGGTGGCCCGTCGTTGCGGACCTCCAGACGAACGCTGTCGTCCATCTGCTCGCCGGTGATGGCGAGCCGGGTATGGGCGTAGCGGATCCCGTTGACCACGAGGTTGCGAATGATCTGACGGACCCGGAGCGGGTCGGCGTGGGCCATCAGCCCCGGTTCGGGCAGGTCCACGTCCAGCTCTGCGGTGTCCACCCGCGCCAGGCACCTCCGCACCTCTGCACCGATCTCCACCGGCTCGGGTCGGTACCTGATCGCTCCTGCCTCCAGTCGTCCCGCCGCCAGGAGATCCTCGATCAGATCGGCCAGGTCGGTGGCCTCGGCGTGGGCCACCCCCAGCAGGTCCCGTGCCTCGTCCGGGCGGAGCCTTTCCCAGCTCTGGTCGAGGAGGGCCGTGATCCCCACCACGCTCGTGAGCGGCGCCCTCAGCTCGTGGGCGACCGATGTCAGGAAGCCGTCCTTGTCGCGTGTGACGGTCATGAGCTTCCTCAACTCCTCCCGCCGGCGCCGGGCCGCTATGAGCATGGATACCAGCCCCCCCGCCAGGATGGCGACGGCTGCGCCGCTGATCAGCACGGTGAGGAAGAGGGGCGAGGGTCCTCCCTCCTCCGGGCGTAGGAGAGTCACCTCCCAGGTCCGGTCGGCCACTTCCACCGTGTCGACCCATGACGTGGCCGAGGCGATGGGCCGGGCATCGGCCCCGTTGCCGGCCACGTCCGTGATCCCGATCTGCACGGAGCCGAGGACGCCCTCGGTGTCACCCCTGATCCCGCCGAGAACGTCGACGGACGCGAACGCAACCCCCGGCCCTCCTCCCGCGTCTCCGTTCACCGGCAGGTACAGGTCCACCCGGGAGCCTTCCGATCCGTCCCCGCCCTGGAGGAAGCGTGTCATGGCGGGTCGGTTGCTCTGGCGCGCCCGTTCGATCGCCTCCCGGCGGTCGGGATTCTCGCCTAGGTCCAGGCCCAGGAGGGGCGTTCCGGTCGTGGAGCGCCATCCATACCAGACCGGCACCGATGGCCGTCCCTCCGTTGGTCCCGGGAGGGGCCTTCCGTCGCTGCCCAGGATCTGGAACTGGGGCCGTTCCTCCCGGGCGCCCTCCAGGAAGCCCCCCCAATCCGGGTGTGGGACGATTCGAGCGAACCCGGTCGCCACCAGCCCCGGGAACTCGCTCTGGTTGCGGGCGAAGCGGTCGAACTCCACCGCGTCCACCTCTTCGCTCGCTGCGAAGAACGCCCGGATGGAACGCGTCCGGGCAGTTCCCTGATCGATGGTCTCATCCAGGATCCCCGTGATCAGTCTCCCGTAGCCGGCCAGCTCCGCCGTCCTGTCCTCCCGTTCGCGGGAGGACACGGCGAAGGTGGCTGCCGCCGTGAGTGCGAGACCCGCGCCCGCCACCGCCAAGAACACTGTGAGGTCCCGGGGGGACCACCGGCCGATCACACCCATGCATCGGCGCATTCCCGGGTCGCCTTGAAGCCCGGCAGGGCGGCCGGATCCGTCAGGCGGGGCGGAGCCGGACCCGGGAGGCGTCCAGGTCCTCCACCTTGGTCGTGCCCAGGAGCTGCATGGTCCGCTTCAGCTCCGACTCCAGTATGTCCAGGGCCCGGTGGACGCCGTGCTCGCCTCCTGCCATCAGCCCGTACAGGTAGGCTCTGCCCACCATGGCCGCCCGGGC
Organism: Actinomycetota bacterium; assembly: GCA_046538055.1. Taxonomy (GTDB): domain Bacteria; phylum Actinomycetota; class Acidimicrobiia; order Spongiisociales; family ZC4RG35; genus ZC4RG17. The sequence goes on along the minus strand of JBKHJQ010000135.1, from coordinate 2,627 downwards.
TCCGAAGGCGACGGCCGCGGCTATGTCCCCTCCGCTCATGATTCCCCCGTCCACGAAGACCTCGGCGCGGTCTCCCACCGCCTCCACCACCCGGGGAAGCACCTCGAGGGTGATCGGCGAGCGGTCGAGCTGGCGTCCCCCGTGGTTGGAGACGATCACGCCGTCGGCGCCCCGCTCCACGGCGGTGACGGCGTCGGCCGGATTCTGAATCCCCTTGACCACCACCGGCCCCTCCCAGGTCTCCTTCAGCCAGGCGACGTCGTCGAAGCCGACGCCGGGGTCGAACACCTTGTCGATCAGCTCCGCCACCGTTCCCTCCGACGACCGCAGGGAGGCGAACTCGAGCGGCTCGGTGGTGAGCAGGTCCCACCACCAGGCCGGGTGGGTGGCTCCGTCCAGGAGGGTGCGTAGGGTCAACTGGGGCGGGACCGTGAGTCCGTTGTAGATGTCGCGCAGGCGGACCCCGGCCACCGGCGTATCGACGGTGAGAACCAGCACCCGGTAGCCGCTCTCCCGCGCCTCGTCGATCAGGTGGCGGACGAAGTCGCGTTCCCTCCACACGTAGAGCTGGAACCAGAGGTCGCCCCCCGGGACGCGGCGGGCCAGGTCTCCGGCGGAGGTGGTGCCGAGGGTGGAGAGGGTGTAGGGGATCCCCGCAGCCGCCGCCGCGCGGCCCACCGCCGGTTCCCCGGCGGCGTGCATCATGCGGGTGAAGCCGGTGGGGGCGAGAGCCAGCGGCAGGGAGGAGGGGGTGCCGAGGATCGTCGTCCCCGTCTCCACCCTGGACACGTCCCGGAGGACGTCCGGGTGGAACTCCACCCTCCGGTAGGCGTCCCGGGAGCGTCGCAGGCTCGTCTCGGATTCGGCCGCCCCGTCCGTGTAGTCGAACACGGCTCGGGGAGCCCGGCGGCGGGCCAGGCGCCGCAGGTCCCAGATGGTGGCGGCCCGTTCCACTCGGGCCCGGCGTCCCGGGCGGGGAGGCCGCAGCCTGATCAGCTCCCGCAGCTCACTCCACCGTGGCGCTCTCCGTTCCATGTGTCCCAGCATGCCGTTCTCGCGCATCAACTGCGGGCCATCGCCCGCAGTTGATGCGCGAAAGCGGGTTCGGGTCGCATTCTCGGGGTCAGGCCCGCACCTCCTGGCGGACGAAGGCCACATATGTGATGGCGAACATGGCGGCGGTCATGGCCAGCAGAACCACGAGCTGCGGCCAGACCACCAGCAGGCTCTGGGCCAGGTTCAGCTCCGAGACGATGGCCCTGTCCACCTGCTCCAGGGTGACCAGTCCCACGGTGCGCACCTCCGGGTCCAACAGGACTGTGGACCCCTGCTGGAAGAGGGTGATGGGAGAGACCTGGCTGATGGTCTGCTCGGTCTGGATGTAGGCCACCTCGGCTGCCTGGGAGCCGTCCCGGGGAGAGATGACCCCGGCGATGGCGCTGAATATGAACCCTCCGAAGAGGGTGAGCACCAGCCACGCCCCCACCGGGATCAGCGCCGAAGTGGAGGCCCGCCGTGCCACCACCGATGCCAGCGTGGCGAGAGCCTGCCAGAACCCGACATAGACGATGGCCATGATGAGCCACACGAACAGGCGGGTCATCTCCGCCGCCGAGGGGACCACTCCCAGCCGGAAGATCCCGATACCGGACACGAACAGGATGAGGGCGGCCAGCATGATCGACACCACCCCCAGGCCCGCCACGAACTTGCCCAGGATCACCTCGTCCCGGTGGATGGGCTGGGAGAGCAGCCGGGGAAGGGTCCCCTGCGACCGCTCCCCGTTCACCGCATCGAAGCCGAACATGATGCCCAGCAGGGGCGCCAGGAACCCCACGAACAGGATGAGGGGGAACGGCACCGGCTCGGCGGTGACGGTGAACAGCTTCAGGAAGAGTGCGGTGATCCCCTGGGCGCTGGGAGCCACCTCCCTGATGCCCCCCGAGGCGGCGAAGACGGCGGCGGCGGTGGCGATGCCCAGCACCGCCATCAGGACGATGAACCGCCCGGACAGGAGATGGTCGGCCAGCTCCTTGGCGGCCACCGTCCGCCAGCCGCCCACCCGCCCGGAAGGCTCCCGGGTGGCACGGGCTTCCTCGGTGAGGGTCATGCCTGCACCTCCTCCCGCGACTCGAAGTAGCGCCGGTAGATGGCGTCCAGGTCGTCATCGATACGGTGGATCCCCACCAGCTCGATGTCGGGGTCGACCAGAGAGCGCACGGTCTCCGAGAGGGTGGCCGGTTCCAGGCCCGCGATCCACGCTCCCGGAACCTTCCCGGGAATCACCTCCGATACCGTATTTATGTCCTCCAGCCGGCGACGGGCGGTCTCGGTGTCCCCTCCGAACCGGAACTCCACCTTGATCGGCCCCGATTGCTGGGCGGCCAGCTCATGGGGTGGGCCCTGCGCCACCACCACCCCGTCCACGAAGATGGCCACCCGGTCGCAGACGGCTTGGACCTGGTGGAGGAGATGGCTGGAGAGGAGGATGGTCACCCCCTGATCGACCGCCAGGCTCCGGATCATGCCCAGGATCTCGGCCACACCCTCGGGGTCGATGGCGGTGGTGGGCTCATCCAGGATGAGGATGCTCGGGTCCTTCACCAGGGCGTCGGCCAGCCCCAGGC
>JBKHJQ010000134.1:0-6703 GCA_046538055.1 Actinomycetota bacterium | reverse complement strand
AACGGTTTCGATCACCGACGGGTCCTCCAGCTTGCGCCTCAGGTTGGAGATGGTGACGCGCACCACGTTGGTGAAGGGGTCTGCCATCTCGTCCCACACGTGCTCCAACAGCGTCTCCTGGGAGAGGACCACACCAGGATGCGCCATGAAGTAGTGGAGAAGCGAAAACTCCTTGGAGGTGAGCTCCAGAAGCCTCCCGTCCTCCCGCGCCTCGAACCGGTTGGGGTCCAGCTCCAGCCTGCCCGCCGCCAGGACAGGTCCGGCGACGTCGTCCCGGCGCAGCAGCGCCCGCACGCGGGCGGCCAGCTCGGGGAACGAGAACGGCTTGACCACATAGTCATCCGCACCCGAGTCGAGGCCCAGGACCCGATCCTCCACATCGTCCCTGGCCGTGAGCATCAGCAGTCGCGGCCGGGACGGGGCGAAGAGCTCCTGCTCCCCGCTCGCCACCCGGCGGCAGATATCGATCCCGGAGCCATCGGGAAGGTTCCAGTCCAGCAGCAAGAGGTCGTAGGCGGTGGACACGAGCTTCAACTCCGCCTCCTGAGCGGTCTCTGCCACATCGACGGCGTGACCCTGGCGCCGAAGGCCCCGCGCCAGCGCCGACGCCAGTTCCGCTTCATCTTCCACCAGGAGGAGGCGCATACCGAAAGGCTATAGCGCCGCAGGTAAGCCCATGCTAAATCGCAGCGGACCCGGGTACAGGCACGACACGCGGGAGTGAGCCCGGGGCGCCGGATGATGCGAGGATCCTTCTTTCCAGGCTCGGGCCCTGCAACCATGAGACGCGCTACGGAAGTCGGCGCGAAAGGCCGATGACAATGTATGTACCCGCGGGGTTTCCATCCCTGCCGACCGGAGTAGGAAAAAAGACTCGTCATGACTGTGACTGTGACCATCCAGACCGAGGACGGTGTCCTCTCATACACCGGGCATATCGTGAGCCGGGGTCCGAGCACCATGGAGATGCTCCTCACCGAGCCCTTCTCGGTGGCGGGCCGATGCGTGAGCTTCCCGGTCGCCCACATCCTCTCCGAGCAGAGGGTCGCTGTGTCGATCTGAGCGGCGGACGCCATGTGGTGGCACTGCCGGGGCGGGATGCCACCCCTCCTCCCGACCGACCTAGCCTGTGGACGTGATTCCCTTCGACTGGTCCCGGTTCGACGCGGTCTTGTTCGACCTCGACGGGGTCCTCACGTCCACCGCCGCCATACACGCCGCGGCCTGGAAGGAGACCTTCGACGAGGCGCTCGCCCACCTGGCAGGTGACCAGCAGCCGCCCTTCGACCGCGACCGCGACTACCGAGAGTATGTGGATGGGCGTCCCCGCTACGAGGGCGTGGCCACCTTCCTTTCTTCCCGCAACATAGACCTGCCCTATGGAGATCCGACCGATCCACCGGGCTTCGGGACCATCTGCGCTGTCGGCAACCTCAAGAACCAGCGCCTCCAGGACGTGCTGGAGAGGGAGGGGGTGGAGGCGTTCCCCGGTTCCCTGGCCCTTCTCGATCACCTCCGGGCTCTCGGTCTGCAACAGGCGGTTGTCTCTGCCTCTGCCAACGCCGAGGCCGTGCTGAGATCGGCCGGACTGCTCGAGAGGTTCCCTGTCCGCGTCGACGGCGTCGTGGCGAAGGAGGCGGGGCTGGCGGGGAAGCCCCGACCCGACACCTTCCTGGAGGCGGCCCGTCGGGTGGGGAGCACGCCCACTGCCGCGGTGGTGGTGGAGGACGCGGTGGCCGGTGTGGAAGCTGGCGTGGCAGGCGGGTTCGGAGCCGTCATCGGAGTGGATCGTCACGGCGATCCCTCCGCCCTCCGCCGGGCGGGGGCCGACGTGGTGGTGTCCGACCTGGGAGAGCTGGTTCCACAGTGAGTCCCGAAGATATCGTCTCCGAGCTTCCTCATGACCTCTACCCGATCGACCGCTGGGCGATCGTGGAGACGGCCTACACACCCGAGCTGACCTATCTGCTCGAGACGGTGTTCGCCCTGGGGAACGGTCGTGTGGGGGTGAGAGGCTCGTTGCATCAGGCCCATCCCTCCCATCAGCCCGGGGTTCTGATCAACGGCTTCTATGAGTCCTGGCCGATCGTCTACCCGGAGCCGGCCTACGGGTTCGCCACCGCCGGCCAGACCATCGTGTACGTGCCCGATCCCACCCCACTCCGGGTGGCGGTCAACGGGGAGGTGATCGACTTCGACGAGGTCGAGCTCTCCGGATGGGAGCGGCGACTCGATTTCAGGACCGGGCTCCTCACCCACACCTATCGCTGCCGCACCAGGGGCGGTGTGGGACTGAGCGTGTCATCCGATCGTCTCGTATCCCTGGTCCAGCCGGGTCTCCTGGCCTGCCGTCTCCGGGTCAACGTCGACTCACCCGCCAACGTCGTGGTCATGTCGGAGCTGATCAACCGCCAGGACACCGATTACCTGGAGCCGGCCGTGGCACAGTTCGACCCCCGCAAAGCCAAGAACTTAGGCCGGCGGGTGCTGGAGCCGACCGGCATCCGCCTCGATTCCGAGACCATCTCGATCGGCTACGAGACCGTGCGCTCCCGGCTCAACCTGGGGGTCTCGATGACCCATCGCTGGGACCACCCCTACGAGGTGGCGGTCTCGGAGCACCCGGATCATCCCCAGGCGGCTTTCTCCCTGGACCTGGCTGCGGGTGACACCGCCACCGTGGAAGTCTTCACCGCCTTCGAGACCGGCGAGGACCGGGCCATCGACCAGGCCGAGGACACGGCTTCGGTGGCAGCGACCTCCGGATTCGATGCCGCCTCTGCCGCCCAGGCTTCCGCCTGGGAGCAGTACTGGGAGCGGGCAGATGTCCACATCGGAACCGACAAGGCGGTGCAGCAGGCGGTGCGCTGGATCCTCTACCAGCTGCACCAGGCTTCCGCCCAGGTCAACGGCACGGGGTTGCCGGCCAAGGGAGTGACCGGCCAGGCGTACGAGGGTCACCACTTCTGGGACACGGAGATATTCGTGCTCCCGTTCCTCATCTACACCAACCCGGAGGTAGCTGCCCAGCTGCTTCGGTTTCGCTACCGGATGCTGGACAAGGCCCGCCAGCGCGCCCGCGAGCTGTCGCTGCGGGGAGCGCTGTTCCCCTGGCGGACCATCAATGGAGATGAGGCCTCCGCCTACTACGCGGCCGGGACCGCCCAGTACCACATCGACGCCGACATCGCCTACGCCCTCCGCAAGTACGTGGAGGTGACCGGGGACGAGGAGCTGCTCTGGGACGTCGGCGTGGAGATGCTGGTGGAGACGGCACGGATGTGGGCCGACCTTGGCTTCCATCGGGACGGCGCCTTCCATATCTACGGGGTGACCGGTCCGGACGAGTACACCGCGCTGGTGGACGACAACGCCTACACCAACCTCATGGCGCAGATGAACCTTCGGTATACCGCCGACTGCGTGCATCGGATGCGGACCTCCCAGCCCCGGCGTTGGGAGGCCCTACGCCGGAAGGTGGGCCTGGCCGACGCCGAGGTGGAGCAGTGGGAGAAGGCGGCCGACCAGATGCATGTGGGACACGACCCGAACCTGGGAATCACCAGCCAGGACAAGAGTTTCCTCGCCAAGGAGAGATGGGACTTCGAGGCGGTGGGAGTGGACCGCCACCCATTGCTGCTCCACTTCCATCCGCTCGCCATATACCGGTACCAGGTCCTCAAGCAGGCAGACGTGGTCATGGCGATGTTCCTGCTGGGCGAGGAGTTCAGCCCGGAGCTGAAACGGGCCAACTTCGAGTACTACGACCCCCTGACCACGGGCGACTCCTCCCTCTCCGCCTGCGTCCAGGCGATCATGGCGGCGGACATCGGCGAGGCCGATCTGGCCATGCTCTACTTCCGCAAGGCGCTTTTCACCGACCTCGCCGACCTGCACGGGAACACCACCGACGGCATCCATCTCGCATCGGCGGGCGGCGTGTGGATGACGCTCATCTACGGAATGGCCGGGATGCGGGATACCGGTGGTCAGATCAGCTTCGATCCCCGTCTCCCCTCCGAATGGAGGGCGATCGTCTTCAAGCTGCTGGTCCGGGGAGTGAGGCTATCTGTGGATCTGGATCACGACCGAGTGGCGCTCACCACCGACGAGGGGAAGGTGGACGTGAGCGTGCGCGGTATGACCGTCACGGCCACTCCCGACGGAGTCACGGTCGATCTCTGAGATAACGAGCGAAGAGCATCCTGTCGCCCGTCATCAGCCGATCAAGGCGGAACCGGTGGGAGGCAGGTCCCAGCCCGTGGACCAGACGTGAGGAGGAACCCCCGACCACCAGGGGCGACAGTGCCAGGTTCACCTCGTCGATCAGGTCGCCGGCGGCCAATCGACCGGCCAGGGTGGGTCCGCCTTCGCACAGGATCACCTCGTGGCCCCTCTCCCACAGAGCATCCAGCAGAGCGGCGGGATCCGCTCCCGACTCCCCCACCTGCAGGAGGACTGCGCCCTCTCCCGCCTCCTGCACCCGATCCGGTGGTGCGTCCCGCCCTGTGATGACATAAGGAGGTCCCGAGCCGTCCCTAAGGCGACGAAGGCCGTCTCCCAGGTCGACGCTGCGGGTGACGACCGCCAGACGCGGGCTCTCCTCCAGTCCCCGATCGGTGCGGGCCCGTCGGGCTCTCTCCGGGAGGCTCACCGGGCCATATCCTTCCGCTCTCACCGTCTCCGCTCCCACCAGGATCACGTCGGCCGCCGCCCTGAGGGCGTTGAACAGTGCGCGGTCGTCCTCGTCGGAGAGGGGCGCCGTCTCTCCTCCCACGGAGGTGGCGCCGTCCAGGGAGGTGACCATGTTGAGGATGAGCCGCCTGCCTCCCGGGCGATGGGAGTCGAGGCAATACTCCACCAGGTCGCCGATCTCCCTGTCACCGGGCAGGGACAGCAAGCGGATCACGGTCATGAGAGTAGTGAGCGGTGCCGGCCCGCTCATCCCCAACCGTTTGGCTGCGATCTCCATCTATCGTTGTGGGGGTGACCCCTGCCGAGTCCCGGGATGCCCGCTACCGCGCCCTGGCGGATCCCATCCGTCGGCGCCTGCTCCGTCTGCTGGCAGACGCGGCGGAACCGTGCGATGTGGAGACGCTGGCGGGACGGGTGAACCTCCACCCCAACACGGTCCGGGGGCATCTGGACCTCCTGGAGCGGGCCGAACTGGTGGTGCGGGCAACACGTCCCCGCGACCGCCCGGGCCGCCCCCGTGTGGTCTACTCCGCCGCTACGGACGCGGCCGACCCCGGATCATCCGCCTACAGGCTCCTGGCCGATCTGCTGGCCGAGGCGGTTTGCTGTGCCGGCGGCGACCCCCGACAGGCCGCCGAGGAGGCGGGCCGCGCCTGGGGCCGACGACGTGCCCTGTCCGGGGCGGAAGCGGAAGGACACGAGGAGGTCGGTGACCGTCTTCTCGCTTTCCTCGACGAGCTGGGATTCGAGCCCAGCGCGCAACGCCAGGACGGGACAATGGTGATCGATCTCACCGACTGTCCCTTCCGGGACCTGGTGGAGAGGCACGCCGAAGTGGTGTGCTCACTCCATATGGGCCTGATGCGAGGGTTGGTGGAGACTGCCGGCGACGGCTACGTGGAGGGGTTGCATCCGTTCGTGGAGCCGTCCCTGTGTCGAACGGTGGTGCGGGCCGGTCGCGGTCGGCTCGAGGCGGGGTCGCCTATCTGACGCCGGGCCGCCCGGCCAGCCCGTCGACCTCGGCCAGCGCCCGCTCCAGCATGCGAAGGACCACCCTGGACCGGCGATCCTTCCAGCTCGCCCGGTGCATGCGCCGCACCCACCACAGCTGGGCGGCCCGGAGATCTCCGGCCGTGTACGTTGCGGTCAGCTGCTCGACGGCCGCCGGGATGGCGACATCCTCGGATGCCAGCCGGAGGGCATCGGTCACCGCGGCGGGTGGGGGCTGGGCACCGGCGACTGTCCCGGGATGTGGGTCGGCGTTGGTGGTCATGTCATCTCCTGGTAGTGGTCCGATCAGGCCTGACGCCACGCGAAGTAGCCCTCGTCGTAGATGAACCGGCCCTCCTGTCGCTTCCAGTCCACCAGTTTGGGGACGTTCACCTGACGATCCGAAGGGCAGCCATCGACAAGGTGGGACACCACTTCCTCCGTGTAGTGGCGCAGCACCCCGGCGGCCAGCGCCCGTTCCCCCGCTCCCAGGCCGCACCGATTGGCATCGGTGACCCTCCCGATCCACGCCCCGATCTCGTCCAGGGTGTGGGCGGTCCCCTCCCCCGCCTCGAGAGCGAAGAAGCGATCGGCCAGCGCGTCCGTGCCGAGCTTGCAGGGAGGACACTGCCCGCACGACTCGACCGCCAGGAATCGGGACAACACGGCCGCCACTCCCACGATGCAGGCCGTGTCGTCGTAGACGATCATGCCTCCCGAGCCGAGGCCGGACCCGATCTCCTGCATCGCCTCGAAGGAAAGCGGCGTATCGAGGTGCCGATCCGGTATGGGGGAGTTGGAGACACCGGGCAGCACCGCCTTGATGCGCCGCCCCGCCTCGAGCCCCTGCCCCACGCCGTGCACCAGCACCGCCAGCGGCGTGCCCAGAGGCAGCTCTGCCACCGCCTCGTGGCGGACATCGCCCGATACGGTGAAAAGCATGTGCCCGGGAGAGTCCTCGGTTCCCAGCGAGCGGAACCACTCGGACCCGTGCGCCAGGATGTGGGGGACATTGGCC
>JBKHJQ010000133.1:0-6707 GCA_046538055.1 Actinomycetota bacterium | reverse complement strand
CGACCCCGTCACCCGCGGGCAGATGGCCGCCTTCTTGCACCGCGCCCTGGGCGACGAACCGGCCAGCGGAGAGGAACCCGAGTTCACCGACACCGCCGGCACCGTCTTCGCAGAGGACATAGCCTGGCTGGCCGACTCGGGCATCACCCGCGGCTGCAACCCGCCCGACAACGACCGCTACTGCCCCGGCGACCCCGTCACCCGCGGGCAGATGGCCGCCTTCTTGCACCGCGCCCTGGGCGACTGAGAGCCGGGGATGCGCGCTCGGCTGGTGCTGTTGGCGGCGGTGACGATGTGGACACTGGGCTCACTCCCCGGGTGGGCGACCCAGTGCCCGCCCGGGGAGGGGACCACGGTGGTGGTGGACTTCGCCGGGCTGGGGGGCGGGGTGGTGGTGGAATGCGCTCCCACCGCCTCCACCGGGTTCGAGGCGCTGGCCGAGGCCGGGTTCCAGATCACCCGGGTGCAGGAGAACCCCGCCTTCCTGTGCCGCATCGACGGCCTCCCCTCCCCCGAGGAGGAGGACTGCGTGGACATCCCCCCCCAGTCCGCCTTCTGGTCGTACTGGACGGCGGAGCGGGGCGGGGAATGGAGGTTCAACACGTCGGGGGCGGGAGGCTCGGTCTCCGGGGATCTGGAGGGATGGTCCTTCTCCTCCGGCTCCAGCGTCCCTCCCGACTTCGGGGTTCCCCCCGCCCCGACCACCACGACCACGACCACGACCACGACCACGAGCTCGACCACCACCACCACCAGCACCAGCACCACCACGACCACCACGACCGTCCCTGCCCCCGCCACCACTGAAGCCGTTCCCCCCTCCACCATCTCCACCACGACGAGCACCGTCCCCGAAACGAGCACCTCCAGCACCATCCCCACCACCAGCATCACGACCGAGAGCCCGACATCCCTGGCAGCCGCCACGACCACGTCCGACCTCCCCGACGATGGCTCCCGGCCTTCCGCCGGCCTCCTGATAGGGATGGCGGCGGCGGCGGGCGTGGGCACCGTCGCCCTCGTGATGGCCCGGCGAAGGGGCGGCCGATGACCCGGCTGCCGCGGCGGCTGCACGCCGGAGCGTGGTGGCTGTGGGCGATTGGACTGCTGGCGGCCGCCACGATGACCACCAACCCCGTCCTCCTGGCCACCATCATCGCCGTCTGTGCCCTGGCGGTCGCGGCCCGCCGGAGCGGCTCGGCGTGGGCCACAGGGTTCGGCGCCTATCTCCTCCTGGCCGGGGTGGTGATGGCCGTCAGGGTGGGATTCCGGATCCTCCTGGGAGGGGATATGGGCGACCATGTCCTCTTCCGGCTGCCCTCGTTGTCCCTCCCTCAGGGCACGGTCCTGGGAGGGGCCGTCACCACCGAGGAGATCCTGGCCGGCTCCTACGACGGTCTCAGGCTGGGTGCCATCGTGGTGTGCGTGGGCGCCGCCAACTCCCTGGCCGATCCCCGCCGCCTGGTGGGTTCGCTGCCCCGGGCCCTGGGGGCGCTCTCCACCTCGGTGGTGGTGGCCATCTCCCTGGCGCCCCAGCTCATCGAATCGGTGGGACGGGTGCGACGGGCACGCCGCCTGCGGGGAGAGTCGGGAGGGGGTTGGAAGGCCCTGCGGTCACTCCTCGTCCCCATCCTGGAGGACTCCCTCCATCGCTCCCTCGCCCTGGCCGCCTCCATGGACTCCCGCGGCTACGGGCGGTGGGAGCCCGCCGCCGCCGGCCGCGGGTCCACACGTGCCCTCGCCTGGTCCGGACCCGCCGCCATCTGTGCCGGCATGTTCTGGCTGCTCACCGCGCCCGGGTGGCACCTCCCGCTCCTGCTCATCGTGGCGGGAGCGGCCGCGACGGGAGCCGGCCTGCGTCGGATCGGCTCGGGTACACCGCGCACGCGGTACCGCCCGGACCCGTGGGAGGGACCGGAATGGGCGGTGGCGGCCTCGGGGATGATCGCCGCCGCCGCGATCGCGGCGATGTCCGCCCTCTCCCCCTCCGGTATCCATCCTTCCGTCCAGCCGCTGGGGTGGCCGGAGGTGCCCCCTGCGGCCCTGGCCGCCGTGCTCGTGGCGGCCTTCCCTTCCGTGGCGGCTCCCTCCCTCCCCCGCGCCCCGGCGATGGAGGGGACGGCACCGTGATCGAGTTCCACCGCGTCACGTTCACCTATCCGGACGGGGCCCGTCCCGCCCTCCGGGACGTCGACATCGAGGTCTCCGAGGGAGAGCTGGCCCTGGTGGTGGGTGCGACCGGCTCGGGGAAGTCCACCCTGTTGCGGGCGGTGAACGGGCTGGTGCCCCGCTTCAGCGGAGGGAACCTCGCCGGCCGGGTGGTGACGGCCGGCCGGAGCACCGACCGGACCCCGGTACGGGAGATGGCCGAGACAGTGGGAATGGTCCCCCAGGACCCCGCCACCGGGTTCGTCACCGAGACGGTGGAGGAGGAGCTTGCCTACACGATGGAGCAGCTGGGCCTCGCCCCGCCGGTGATGCGAAAGAGGCTGGAGGAGATCCTGGACCTGATGGGACTGGCCGGGCTCCGCTCCCGCCCCCTGTCGACGTTGTCGGGCGGGGAGGCCCAGCGGGTCGCCATCGGCTCCGTTCTGACGGCTCACCCCCCGGTGATGGTCCTCGACGAGCCCACGTCCGCCCTGGATCCCGCTGCAGCCGAGGAGGTGCTCTCGTCTCTCACCCGGCTGGTCCACGATGTGGGGATCACGGTGCTGGTGGCGGAGCACCGGCTGGAACGGGTGGTGCAGTACGCCGACCAGGTGATCCACCTGGACGCCCGGGGCCGCGTCACCATGGGCGACCCCAAGACCGTGATGGAGCACTCGACAGTGGCACCTCCCGTGGTGCACCTGGCCCGTCTCCTGGGGTGGTCGCCTCCCCCCCTCACGGTGCGGGACGCCCGCCGCCGATCGGCCGACCTGCGGAGCCGCCTCTCCTCCGGCCCTCCCTCCAAGAATGTGCCGCCTCCCGACCTGGCCACCGTGGAGAGGCTCTCGGTGTGGCACGGGAGCACTCCCGCAGTCCGCGACGTGTCCCTCTCGGTGGGTGCAGGCGAGGTGGTGGCTCTCATGGGTCGAAACGGCGCCGGCAAGTCCTCGCTCCTGTGGGCGATCCAGGGCAGCGGGCCTCGCCGGGACGGGAGGGTGCTGGTGGCGGGGGAGGACCCCGCCGGCCGGGAGCCGCGGGACGCCCGCCGCCTGGTGGGTCTGGTCCCCCACAATCCCGCCGACCTGCTGTTCATGGAGACGGTGGCCCAAGAATGCGATCGGGCCGACCACACCGCCGCCGCGCCCGCCGGGACGTGCCGTGCGTTGCTGGCACGCCTGGTCGACGGGATCGAGGAGACGGCGCATCCCTCCGACCTCTCCGAAGGCGAGAAGCTGGCTCTCGTCCTGGCCATCCAGCTCTCCGCCCGTCCCCGCCTGCTGCTCCTGGACGAGCCCACCCGGGGACTGGACTACGGGGCCAAGGAGCGCCTGGGCTCGGTCCTCGCGGACCTGGCGGCGGCGGGTACCGGGGTGGTCGTGGCCACCCACGACGTCGAGTTCGTGGCGGCGGCGGCGCACCGGGTGGTGGTCCTGGCCGACGGGGAGGTGGTGGCCGACGGCCCCACCCCCGAGGTGGTGGTGGCCTCACCAGTCTTCGCTCCTCAGATCTCCAAGGTGATGGCCCCGGAACCCTGGCTCACCACCGACGAGGTGGCGGCTTGCCTGGACTCGACATGAACGCCGTCCCCCTCTCCCGACAGTGGACCCTGCTCCTCACCGCGGCGGGAAGCCTTCTCGCCTTCGCCTGGCCCCTCTTCCTGTCCCCCGACAGCGCCCTGGCGCAGACCGACGTCGCCCCCCTGCTCTTCGCCCTGGTCCTGCCCATGCTGGCGGCGGTGGCGCTGGCGGAGGTGGCGGGCGGTGCCCTGGACGCCAAGACGGTGGCGATGCTGGGAGTCCTCTCCGCCCTGGGGGCGGCCCTCCGCCCGCTGGGAGCGGGGCTGGGCGGGGTGGAGCTGGTCTTCTTCCTGATCATCCTGGGCGGCAGGGTCTTCGGGCCTGGGTTCGGGTTCATGCTGGGCTCCACCACCCTGGTCGTATCCGCCTTCCTCACAGCCGGGGTGGGCCCCTGGCTGCCCTATCAGATGCTGGCGGCCTCCTGGGTGGGCCTGGGAGCGGGACTTCTGCCTCCGGCCCGGGGCCGGGGCGAGCTGGCACTTGTGGCCGCCTACTCGGTGGTGGCGTCCCTGGGCTTCGGACTGCTGATGAACCTCTCGTTCTGGCCGTTCACGCTGGGACCTTCCACGTCCCTATCGTTCGTGGCGGGCGACCCCGTGGCGGACAACCTGGGCCGGTTCCTCGCCTTCAGCGTGGCCACCTCTCTCGTATGGGATCTGGGTCGGGCGGTAACCACCGCCGGACTGGTGGCGGTGGTGGGCGGCATCGTGCTGCGGACCCTGCGCCGGGCCGGCCGACGGGCGGCCTTCCACTCCCCGCCGGTGTTCGATCAGCCCAGGGAGACGTAGCGGGCCTCGGCGATGCCGTCCAGTCGCAGCAGCTCGCCCAGCTGGCCCTCCGTCAGCTCGTCGTCCAGGTTGAGTCCCATCATCGCCGCCTCCCCCGTTCCGGGAGCGCGCCCCACCACCATGTTGGCGATGTTCACCCCCAGGTCGCCCAGGAACGAGCCCAACCGCCCGATCACGCCCGGGACATCCCGGTTGCGCACCACCAGCATGCGCTCCGACACCGGCAGCTCCACGTCGTGGCCCATGATCTCCACCAGGGTGGGGCCCTTGCGGGTGCGGGTGGCCGACACGGACACGTCCCGGCCCGCCACCAACCCCCGCACGCCGATCACCGACTGGTAGTCCTCCGCCTGCTCGCTCGACTCCTGGTCCACGGACATCCCGTGCTGGTCGGCCAGAGCGGGGGCATTGACATAGGTCACGGCCCGGGAGGAAAGCGCCGAGAGGGCGCCCTTGAGGACGGCCAGGGTGAGGGGCCGCACCTCGCCGGCTCCGATCCGCCCCGACACCCGCACCGTCATTCGCTCCGGAAGCCCCCCCGCCAGGGCGGTGAAGACCTGCCCGAGCTGCTCGGCCACCGGCAGGTAGCCGGCCACCTCCTCGGGCACGGACGTCCCCAGGTCGACGTTGACGGCCGACAGCACCAGGTCGCCCCGCAGCGCCGCCGACACGGCCTCCGCCACGTCGGTGCCGGCCTTGTCCTGGGCCTCGGCGGTGGAGGCACCCAGGTGCGGTGTCACCACCACGTTGTCGAACTGGAACAGGGGCGAATCGGTGAGAGGCTCGCGGGCGTACACGTCGAGGGCGGCGCCCGCCACCCGGCCGTCCCGCAGCGCCTCCGCCAGGGCATCCTCGTCCAGGATCCCGCCCCGGGCGGCGTTGATGATCCGCACGGTGGGCTTGACCCGTTCCAGGGCCTCCTTGCCGATGAGGCCGGCCGTGTCGGAGGTGAAGGGAAGGTGGATGGTTATGAAGTCGGACCCGGACAGGAGGGTGTCGAGGTCGACCAGTTCCACACCCAGGCGCCTGCCCCGCTCCGCCGACACGTAGGGGTCGTAGGCGGTGAGATGCATCCCGAAGGCCAGGGCCCGCTGGGCCACCAGCGTACCGATGCGGCCCAGGCCCACCACCCCCAGGGTCTTGCCGTGGAGCTCCACACCCTCGAAGCTCGTGCGGTCCCACACCCCCGATCGGAGGGTGGCGTCGGCCCGGGGGATGTTGCGGGCCTGGGCGAGAAGGAGGGCGAGGGTGTGCTCGGCGGCGGAGATGATGTTGGCCTGCGGGGCATTCACCACCACGATCCCGGCATCGGTGGCGGCGTCCAGGTCGATGTTGTCGACACCTATCCCCGCCCGGCCGATCACACGTAGCCGGGGAGAGGCCTCGATCAGCTCCGCGTCCACCTGGGTGGCGGAGCGCACCACCAGCCCCTCGGCGTCCCCCATGAGGGAGAGGAGCCGGGCCCGGTCGGCGCCGATGGCCAGTTCCACGTCACACGCCTCCCGCAGCGTCTCGAGACCCGACTCTGCGATCTTCTCCGCTACGACGACCTTGGGCTGCATCCCGGGAATTGTGGTCAGGGAGATCCGGGAACGGAAACCCGTCGTGAGGCGGCGGGTAGCCTCCCGGGAGACATGAGCCGGTTCGACTTCGATACGGACACCGAGGTCCACGCACTGGGCGGAGGCCGCTACCGGGGGCAGCTGCACTCCCGCTGGACCATCGAGGACGTGCTCAACGGGGGATACGTGATGGGCCTCATGCTGCGGGCGACGGCCCGCGAGAGCAGCCAGCCCGATCCCCTCACCACCACTGCCCATTTCCTCTCCCCCACCCGTCCGGGGCCTGTGGAGATCACGGTGGAGATCCTCAAGGCGGGGCGATCCACCTCCACGCTCATGACATCGTTGCTCCAGGAAGGGAGAGAGAGGATCCGGGCGCTGACCACAGCGGGGAGCCTGGACGAGCGGGTGGGGCCGGACCACATGTTCCTCCGCCCTCCTGCCATCGACCCTCCCTTCGAGGAGCGGCGCAGCCTCCTCGTGCAGAAGTTCCCCGAGAACTTCCGGTTCCAGGTTCCGGTATCGGTGGCAGGAGGCGCCCTCGGCCGACCCAGCGGGAAACCGGAGATGGGCGGCACGATCGCCTTTGCCGACGACCGCCCTCCCGATCTCCTTTCCCTTCCCGTATTCGC
>JBKHJQ010000132.1:0-6728 GCA_046538055.1 Actinomycetota bacterium | reverse complement strand
GCCCAGGGCAGTGCCGTCCCTAGACGCGGGTGCTGCGCTGCCAGGACTCGTGCAGGCGGAGGTACACGCCCTCTTCCTCCACCAGACGGGAATGGGGCCCGTCCTGGACGATGCGGCCCCGGTCGAAGACGAGGATCCGGTCGGCGTTCTCGGCCGTGGAGAGCCGGTGGGCGATCGTGACCACGGTACGGCCGGCGGTGAGCCCCTCCATCGCCCGGTTGATCCGCACCTCGGTGGCGGGGTCGACCGCCGAGGTGGCCTCGTCCAGGACCAGCAGGTCGGGATCGGCGATGGCGGCCCGGACCAGCGTCACGAGCTGCCGCTCGCCCACCGACAGCGCCCCGCCCCGCTCTCCCACCGGGGTGGCGAGGCCGGCCGCCATCTCCCCCAGCCAGCCGTCCAGCCCCAGTTCCCCGAATGCCGCCAGGATCTCGGAGTCCGTCGCCTCCGGCCGTCCCATCCGCACGTTGTCGGCCACCGTCCCCGAGAACAGCATTCCCTCCTGGGGGACCATCACCATCCTCTCCCGCAGGGACCGGAACCGCACGGTGGACACGTCCACGTCCCCCACCCGGACCACTCCCTCGGTGGGATCCATCAGGCGGGTGAGGAGCTTGGCGAAGGTGGTCTTCCCCGAGCCGGTCTCGCCCACCACCGCCACCTTCTGGCGGGGCTCGATGCGCACGTCCACGTCCAGCAGGGCGGCCGTCCCGGTGGCATCGGCCGCTGCCTCCCCGGGACGGGGGTAGCGGAACGAGACACTCTCGAATGTGACGCCCAGCGGCCAGTCCGGCAGGTCCACACCCTCCTCTCCCGGGTCGGAGACGTCCGGCTCCATGTCCAGCACGTCCAGCACCCGCCGCCAGCCCGCCACCGCCGTCTGCGCCTCATTCACCGCCTCCCCCAATACCTGCACCGGCTGGATGAAGAGCTGGACCAGAAAGAGGAAGGCGACGACCGTCCCCACCGTCACCAGCCCGTTGACCGCCATCAGCGTTCCCGCCACCACCACCGACGACAGGACCAGGGCGGACAGCAGCTCCGCCACCCCCGAGAAGGACGCAGACAAAGCCCCGGCCGCGACACCGGCCTGCCGGTGCTCCTCGATGGCGGTGCCCAGCCGACGCCGGATCCGTCCCTCGATGCCGTAGGCCCGAATCACCGGTGCGCCCACCACCACCTCCGCCAGGACGGCCAGCATCCGCCCCACCTTCTCGCGGACCAGCAGGTAAGCCCGGTCGAGGCGGGACTGGAACCAGCGCATGGTCAGCAGGATGACGGGCACCGACACCGACACCACGGCCGCCAGGAGAGGCGAGTACACGAACATGACGGCCAGTGCCAGGAAGGCCTGGCCCCCGTTGGTGATGAGCATCAACCCGGCCCACTGCATGAAGCGGCTGATCTCGTCCACGTCGGATGTGACCCGGGACACCAGTGAGCCCCGCTGCTCGGCGGCCTGATGGAGCATGGACAGGTCGTGGATGTGTCGGAAGGCGCGGATCCGGAGCCCCGACAGGGCGGTCTCGGCGATCCGGGCCAGCCGCAGGTGCATCCATCCCGTGGCCCCGGCCGTGAGCACGACAGCTCCCAGGGCGAGGAGGCACATCCGCAGCACGAATCCCATGTCCACCCGGCCCTCCTCGATCCCCCCGTCTATCACCTGCTGGATGGCGACGGGGACGACGACCCGTCCGGCGGTGGCTACCACCGCCAGGAGCAGGGTCCCGGGAAGCCCCCGTCGCAGCTCCGGCGAGAGGCGGAGGCCGCGGCGGATGGTCGCCCAGGCGCCCTGGCGCGCCCGGGCGGTGCGGGGGGTGGTGACCGCTGTCACGGCGACGCCCCCTCGGCGTCGTAGGCGTCGATCAGCGCGGCGTACTCCCCCAGCGTGGCGTAGAGCTGGGAGTGGGTGCCCCGGCCGATGACCCGTCCGTCGTTGACGAAGATGACCTCGTCGGCGAGGACGATGGAGGAGCGGCGGTAGGCCACGATCACCACCGTGGTGTCCAGGGTGGCCAGCCCGTCCAGGATGGATGCCTCCACGGCCGGGTCGACCGCCGAGGTGGCATCGTCCAGGACCAGGAGGCGGGGACGGCGGATCAGCGCCCTGGCCAGGGCCACTCGCTGGCGCTGGCCCCCCGAGAGGGCCGCCCCCCGCTCGCCCACGTGCGTGTCGTAGCCTTCGGGGAGCGCGGCGATGAAGCCGTGCGCCTGCGCCAGCTCGGCGGCCGCCACCACCTCCTCGTCGGAGTAGTCGTCTCCCAGGGTGATGTTGGCCCGGACGGTGTCGTCGAAGAGGAAGGGCTCCTGGAAGACGAGGGCCGCCGTCCCCGCCAGCTGGTCGCGATCCAGGTCGGCCAGACCCCGGCCGTCCAGGCGGATGTCCCCCCGATCCGGGTCGAAGAGCCGGACGAGCAGATGGGCGATGGTGGACTTGCCGGAGCCGGTCGGCCCCACCAGGGCCACCGTCTTGCCGGGCTCTACGTCCAGGGTCACACCGTCCACGCCCCGCCGGTCCGCCCGGGCGCCGCCGTCGTGATCCAGGTCGGCGTCGGCCAGGTCGACGGTGGTGGTCTCGGGGTACAGGTATCCCACCCCCGACACCGCGGCGGAGGCCCCGCCCCGGCCCTCCAGCTCGTGGGAGCCGTAGGCGACGTGGTCGGTGGTTCGCAGGACCCCCTCCACGCGGTCCCATCCCACCACCGCCCGGGGGAGCTCGCCCAGAAGCCAGCCGAAGACCCGCATGGGAAGGGCCACCAGCCGGAAGAGATAGGAGAAGGTCACCAGGTCCCCGGCGGTGAGGAAGCCCTGGTCCACCCGCCAGGCGCCCACCGCCAGGATGGCGAGGATGGCGATGTTGGGCAGGCCCTCCACGAAGGGGTCGAACATGGCCCGGAGGCGCCCCACCTCCACCATCCGGTCCCGGAGGAGATCCGAGCGGGCGCCGAAGCGGCCCACTTCGGCGTCCTCCCGCCCCAGGGTCTTGACCACCAGGGCGGCGTCGAATGACTCGTGGGCGATCTCTGCCACCTCGGCCCGCAGGCGCTGGGCGGCGGCGGCGGTGGCCCGCATCCTCCGCTGGTAGAGGAAGTTGGCCACGCCGATGGCCGGGCCCGCCGCGAATCCGATGGCGGCCAGGAACGGGTCGGTAACCACCAGGATCACCGCCGTGATGACCAGCATCAGCGCCACCCCGAAGGCCATGGGCAGGGGAGCGGCGATGAAGGCTGCGGACTCCACGTCGGCGTTGGCGTTGGAAAGGAGCTGGCCGGTGGGGTGGCGCCGGTGCCATTCGATGGGAAGCCGCAGGTATCGGTCGGTCACCTCGGTGCGGTCCCGGGCTTGGAGGCGGAACTGAGCGGCGTAGGCGCCCAGCCTGCGTCCGGTGATGCCCACTCCCCGGGCGAGAGACACCCCCATCACCGCCAAAGCCGCTCCCACCAGGGTGGACACCGCCACCTCCCCCGCCTCCACCGCCGGTATGAGGACGGAGTCGGTGACCCATCCCAGAACGAAGGACGACGCCACCGTCGCCGCCGCGAACAGGATCGTGCCGACGCCGCCGAAGGCGAACTGGCGCGGCGCCCGGCTCAGCTGACGTCTGATGAGTGCCCAGCCGCGGCCGCGCAGGCCTCCCGCGCCGGGATCCTCCA
This sequence comes from Actinomycetota bacterium, assembly GCA_046538055.1. GTDB lineage: Bacteria > Actinomycetota > Acidimicrobiia > Spongiisociales > ZC4RG35 > ZC4RG17. The sequence goes on along the minus strand of JBKHJQ010000132.1, from coordinate 3,075 downwards.
GAACTCGAGTCACGTGTCGCCAGGGTATTCGGGGAGGGGACCGAGGAGGAACTGGCCTAGCATCGGCCGGCCAGATCGGTTCCACCGCCGGGAGCAGACCACGTGAAATCGGCCGGGTTCCTGCCCTATCGCCACACCGGCACCCTGGAGGTGCTGATCGCCCATCCGGGCGGGCCGTTCTGGGCGAACAAGGACGAGGGTGCCTGGTCGGTGGTCAAGGGGCTGGTGGAATCGGGGGAGGAGCCTCGGGAGGCAGCGGCCCGTGAGTTCGCCGAGGAGACGGGCTGGGAGCCTCCCCCCGGGCCGTGGGTCGACCTGGGAGAGGTACGCCTCCGCTCCGGGAAGGTGGTGGCGGTGTGGTCCGCCCCCGCCGACTACGACCCCGCCACACTCCGCCCCGAGCAGATCACCACCACCATCCGGGGGCGGACGGTCACCATCCCCGAGATCGACCGTGTCGCCTGGTTCGACCTGGAGACCGCCGGACGCAAGCTCAACCCCGCCTACGGCCCCGTGCTGGAACGTCTGGAACGAGTCGGCCTCGAAGCTGGTTGGATAGACAGGAGGTGATCGACATGACAGACAGGACCGACCTGCCCAGCACCGAAGAGGAATGGCGTGAGAAGCTCGACCCCGAGCAGTACCAGGTACTGCGCAAGGGCGGGACGGAGAGGGCCTTCACCGGCAAGTACTGGGACGAGCACCGGCGGGGCACCTACCGGTGCGCCGGGTGTGGCGAGCCCCTCTTCTCGTCGGAGACCAAGTTCGAGTCCGGATCGGGCTGGCCCAGCTTCTACGAGCCGATGGAGGGGGCCGACCTGGACGAGTCGGAGGACCGTTCCTACGGAATGACCCGGACCGAGGTCAAGTGCCCCAATTGCGGCGGGCACCTTGGCCATGTGTTCCCCGACGGCCCCCGGCCCACCGGGCTGCGCTACTGCATCAACTCGGCGGCTCTCGATCTCGAGACCGTCGACCGGGAAGAAGGCTGATCGGCCACCCTGGACTCCCTGGGTTCATCTAAACGCGCCACCACGCAATAGCCTCGGCGTTCGTGTCGCGCCGGGCCCTCCTCGTCTTCATCTACACCGTCACGCTGACGGGGATACTCAACAACACGCTGGTCACGCCTGCCATCCCCGACATCCTGGCCGACCTGGACGTCCCCGATCAGGGCTCGGGGTTCCTGGTGGCCTCCGGGTCGGTGGCGGGGATCGTGGTGGCCCCCATCGTGGGGTTCCTGGCCGACAGGTTCGGGCGGCGGGTGATCCTCACCTCGTGTCTCGCCATATTCGGGACCTTCGGGCTGGCAGGGGCACTGTCTCCCACCTTCGAGGTGCTGCTGGGGGCACGGCTCCTCCAGGGAGTGGGATCGGCCGGCCTCATCAACCTGGCGGTGGTGCTGATAGGGGACCACTGGAGCGGCCGGGAACGCACCCGGCTGGTGGGACGCAACGCCTCGGTCCTCACCGTCGGCCTCGCCCTGATGCCGGTCCTGTCGGGCGCCGTGACCCAGGCGGCGGGATGGCGGGTGACTTTCGGCATCTACACGGTGGCCCTGGGAACGGCGCTGGTCGCCTTCCTCGTCCTGGACCGGGGTCGACCACCCCATGCCATCTCTCCCCGCGACCAGCTCCGGGGAGCAGGTCAGGTCGTGCGCCGTCCCGAGGTCGTCAACACGCTGGGGATCGGGTTCGTCGTGTTCGTGCTGATCTTCGGCCTGCTTCTGAGCGTCCTCCCCTTGCATCTCGCAGAGGCGTTCGGGATGGAAGCAGGCCCCCGGGGAGTGATGATGTCGGTCCCGGCCGTCAGCTCCTCCCTCATCGCCTTCAACCTGGGGAAGATCCGCCAGGTCCTGTCCGTGCGGAGGGTGGTGGTGCTGGGCGGGATCGGCTTCGCCGCGGCCCTGCTGCTGCTGGGGGTGGCCCCGGTGGTGGCGCTCCTCGTGGTGGGAGCGCTCGCCTTCGGTGCCGCCCAGGGTGCGTTCATACCCACCCTCCAGGACGAAGCGATGGAGATCTCGCCTGACGAGCAACGGGGAGCGGTGGTGGCCATCTGGGTGGGATTCGCCCGCCTGGGCCAGACCGTGGGCCCCCTGCTGGCGGGCCTGGCCCTGACACTGTGGAGTCCCGCCGTGACCCTCCGGGTCGGAGCTGGATTGGGAATCGTGATCCTGGCGGCCGGCTTGCTGGGGCCCTTCAGCCCGGCCCGGGCGGAGAGCGGTTCACCGCCCGGAGAGTGAGATGACGGTAGGGTGGCTTGCTCAGATGGCCACCGCCCGACGCAGCCAGCCCCGTCTCGTGCCCACCCGGACCCGCTCGTTCGGCTCGGGCAAGAGGGAGAACCACGACGCCGAGGGCTTCTATCGCCGCTTCGGGCCGCCGGTCGTCTCCGACGACGCCGACATCCACCCTCCCGCGGTCGTTGACCGGATCTTCGCCGGCGACGCCGCCGCCATGACCCCCGCCCAGGTGGCCGACCGCTCGGTGGCCCTGGTGATCACCTCACCTCCCTACTTCGCCGGAAAGGAGTACGAACAGGACCTGGAGAGCGGCCGGGTCCCCTCCACCTACGTCGAGTACCTGGAGATGCTCCACGGTGTCCTGGCGGTTTGCGTCGACAAGCTGGAGCCGGGGGGGAGGATGGCCATCAACGTGGCCAACCTGGGGCGGAAGCCGTACAGGTCCCTCTCCGCCGACGTGATCTCCATACTCCAGGACGACCTGGGGCTCCTGATGCGAGGGGAGATCATCTGGCGGAAGGCCAAGGGTGCGGGCGGATCCTGCGCCTGGGGGTCGTTCCGGTCCCCCGCCAACCCGGTGCTCAGGGACCTGACGGAGCGGATCGTGGTGGCATCCAAGGGCCGCTTCGACCGGGCCCTCCCCCGGCGGCGGCGGGAGGAACTGGACCTCCCCCACCGGGCCACCATCGAGGCGGACGAGTTCATGGACGCCACCCTGGACGTGTGGGAGATACCCCCCGAGTCGGCCACCCGTGTGGGCCATCCCGCTCCCTTCCCGGTCGACCTCCCCCGCCGCCTCATCGAGCTCTACACCTATCGGGACGACGTGGTCC
>JBKHJQ010000131.1:0-6742 GCA_046538055.1 Actinomycetota bacterium | reverse complement strand
CCACCGCGCTGGTGATCCCGGAACTGGAGGGGAAGATGGACGGGATGGCCTTCCGGGTGCCGGTGGAGAACGGCTCCGTCACCGACATCACGGCCAAGCTGAGCCGGGATGTCACCATCGACGAGGTGCATGAGGCGCTGCAGACGGCGGCGGACGGTCGGATGAAGCGGGTTCTTCGTCTCACCGACGAGGCGCTGGTGTCACGGGACATCATCGGCGACCCCCACTCGTCCATCGTCGACACCGACTCCACCATGCTCCTCCAGGACGATGTCGTGAAGGTGGTGTCCTGGTACGACAACGAGTGGGGCTATTCGGCCCGCATGGTCGACATGGCCTCCGTAGTGGCCTCCTGACCGGCTTCTTGGCCGGCAGCAGGGACAGCGGAGACCACGGCGTCCGACGGCAGGCCGGGGGAGCGGTCCCGCCGCCCGGCCGGGACCGGGCTACGGTCATGCACCCATGAGCCTCCGCCGCCTGGCCGTCGTCTCCTCCGGTCTTCGCCAGCCCTCCTCCACCCGGATGCTGGCCGACCGGCTCTCCGCCGCCACCGAGGAGGCGCTGACAGAGCGGCGGTTCGAGGTGCAGACGGCGGTGATCGAGTTGCGGGACCACGCACGGGATCTCACCGACTACCTCCTGGACGGGACCTCCACTGAGTCGCTCCAGTCCGCCTTCGACGCGGTCGTCTTCTCCCACGGCGTGGTCGCCGCCACCCCGGTGTTCAGCGCCTCGTACACCGGCATGTTCAAGAACTTCTTCGACTCACTCCCATCCGACTCTCTGCGGGGAAAGCCCGTGCTGATCGGTGCCACCGCGGGCACCGCCCGCCACTCGCTCGCTCTCGAGCACGCCGTGCGGCCGCTCTTCACCTATCTGCGGGCGATGGTCGTACCCACCTCCGTCTTCGCCACCTCTGGCGACTGGGGGGCGCCTGAAGGCGCCGATCAGGGCCTGGCCGGGAGGATCGCACGGGCGGGGAGCGAGCTGGCGGACCTGATGATCGCCTACAGCATCCCCGGTCCCCCAGAACCGCACGATGCGGTCATCCCCCACCAGCGCAGGCGGGACCGTTGACCGGCGAGGACCGGCCGATACGGCCGAGGCGTCCATACTGGGCGCCATGAGACACCTGGGCATCGTGGGCGCGGGGAGCGTCGGCACCGCCATTGCCTTCTCCGCCCTCACCAAGGGCATAGCCGAGCACCTCTCTCTGTACGACGTGGACGCCGGGCGGGTGCGGGCGGAGACCCTCGACCTCCGGCACGGGTTGGAGTTCGTCGGTCCCGCCACCATCGAAGGGAGCGACGACGCCGGGGTCTGCTCGGGCGCGGACGTGGTCGTCGTCACCGCCGGCGCCAAACAGAGGCCGGGTGAGTCCCGGTTGGGCCTGGCCGGGCGCAACGCCGCCGTGCTTCGGGAGATCGTCCCCCGTATGGTGGAGGTGGCTCCCGAGGCGCTCCTCCTGATCGTGTCCAACCCGGTGGATGCGCTCACCCAGCTCGCCATCGACATCACCGGGCGGGTGGACGGTACGGTCTTCGGTTCCGGGACGGTTCTCGACTCCTCCCGGCTCCGCCACCTGCTGGCGGTGAGGTACGCCATCGCCGAACGCCACGTCCACGCCCACGTGGTGGGAGAGCACGGCGACTCGGAGATCGTGCTGTGGTCATCGGCCACCATCGGCGGAGCTCCTCTCACCGAGGTGGAGACTCCCAACGGCCGCCGGCTGGCCGAGGAGGAGAGAGATGCGCTGCTGGCGGAGGTGCGCAACGCCGCCTACGAGATCATCGCCGGGAAGGGTGCTACCACCTGGGCGGTGGCACTGGCTGTGACCCACGTCCTCGCTGCGGTGGACCGGACCAGCCACGCCGCCGTTCTGCCGGTGACCGCCCCCGTGGATCCCGCTCTGGGGCTGGCCGAAGTGTGCATCTCCCTCCCCAGGCTGGTGGACTCTGCCGGAGCCGGACCGATCCTGCCGTTCTCGGCCACAACCACCGAGAAGGACCAGATTCGTGCGTCGGCGGCGGCGGTGGCAAGAGCCGTGGCCGCTCTGTCCTGACCTCGGCCCATCCGGTGCCAAATCGACCAAAGGCCCTTCATCGGGGCCGGGAAGATCGCTAGACCGGAACATGAAGGAGGTACGTGTGAAGGGTGCACGGACGGGCCTCGGCATAGCCTTCGGGGCCGCTCTCGGGATCATGGTGGGCCTGCTGCTCTGGGATGAATGGTGGTGGGGGCCGGTGGTTGGGTCACTCATCGGCCTGGTGGTCGGGGCGATCGCCGACGCCGCCGGGGAGGCGGAGAAGTGAAGCCGAGATGGCAACCTCAGGTCGCATTGCCGTGACGGCGGGCTGAACCTCTCCGGCCCGAATCGGACCTTCGCCCCTTCCTGTCGGGCGGACCGTGCCCTCATCATGGGATGTGATGGCAGAGCATCTCACCCCTGCTGAAGCCAGATCTCAGGCCGAGGCTCTCGGGCTGGACCTGGACGAGGAGATCTTCGGGCTGGAGGCCCTGCGTCGGGGTATCGAAGTCGAGATGGAGCACGGACCGTCGGCCGGTCCCTTCGATCTCACCGGAGCCGACCCGCTGGCTCCGGCCAAGATCGCGGTGGTGCATCTGCGGATGTGCTCCGACTACTACCAGCGCCTGGACGCCATGAGACGGCGGGCAGCCCTGGAGGATGCGGCCAGGGCGGTGGAGGAGGAACCGGGGATGGGAACGGTACATCAACGTTCCCCGTGCCGGTTCGCTCATCCGGCCCGGTGGGGACCCTGAGCCTCTCCGCGGTCTCCGTTCCCCAGACCCAGCACCTCTAGCGTGTCGAGGGCGACCTGGTGGGGCACCACGCGCACGGCGTATCCGGAGTGGACGATCACATAGTCCCCTTCCCGGGCCTGGGGGACCATCACCAGATCGACCTCCCTCTCACCCTCCGCCATCAGCACGCGAGCCGGGCGGCTCCCGTCGGTGTTCGGAGTGGTCGATAGGACCAGTCCGGGAGCAGAGACGCACACCCTATCCCTCCAGCCCGATCGACAGCAGTGTCACACCTAGGGCGTCGGGGTCGGAGGGATGGCGGCCATGGTCCACCGTGATCCGTGGGGAGATTCCCCACCTCTCGGTGGCGTAACGGCGCATGCCCTGGCGGAGAGCCTCTTCCCGCAAGCCCGACAGGACGCCCACCCGGATCCGGATGGACGCCACCTGTCGGGGTGATCCACCCGATTCGGCTTCCACCTTGCGCATCAGGTCGCCCACGATCCCGCTCTCATGCATGGTCGATCTCGGCCACGAGGGAGGCGACGGCCTCCTCCACCGGAGGCGTCAGCTCATCTCCGTCTCCCAGACCGGAGACCTCGATCCCGTATACCCACAGGCGCCCGGGAAGCCGTCCCCGGGTCCGGGCCATCTCCACCACCTCGGGTATCCCCACCGCATGAGTGCTGGTAGCGAGCGTACCGGCGGGGAGGGGGCGCTCCCCGGCGTCGAAGCGATGGATGGTCCCCGGCCGAGACCCGGAGCGGGCGGCATCCACGATGATCACCTCGTCTGCCTCCTCCCAGAATCCAATCAGCTCGAACGACCCGGTGGTGGACACCCGGGTCTCCACGCTCGTCACCCGGCGGGCCACCTCCGGTCCGGCGGCGTCGTCGCCCCGCATCGGGTTGCCCACCCCGATCACGAGTCGCCTCATTCCCTCTCAACTTTCAGGTCGAGGAAGTGAGTGGCACAGGAGATGCAGGGGTCGTAGCACCGGATCGCCTGCTCCAGCTCCCACTGCAGACGCTCGTCGGTGAGCTCGGCTCTGGGAGGAACGTACGCCCGCAGGTCCTCCTCGATGCTGAGCTGGTTCTGGGAGGTAGGGGGGACGATGTGGGCCTCGGTGATGAGGCCCTCGGCGTCCACCGCGTAGCGGTGGTAGAGGATGCCGCGGGGAGCCTCCGATGCCCCGTAGCCCGTCACCGAGCGGGGCTGGGTCTCCACGTGCGGCCGGGAGGGGCGACGGTAGGCGTCTATGAGCCGGAGGGACTCCTCGCAGGCGAAGGCGATCTCCACGGCCCGGACCACGATGCTCCGGAAGGGATTGTCGCACACCGGGCCCAGGCCTGCCCGCTCGGCGGCGTCCCGGGCGGCGGGCGTGAGCCGATCGGAGTTGAGCGAGTAGCGGGCCATGGGGCCCACGTGGTAGGAGCCTCCGCCCCGGCGACGGGCATGGAGGGCATTCGACCAGGGCACGTGGCTCTCCACGAAGTGCTCGTCCCATTGCGAGACGTCGATGTCCAGGCCGCGGTTGGAGACGATACGGCCATCCTCGACCGGGTAGCCGGCCGGCGGGCGGAGCGACACGAACTCGTAGTCCCGGTGGAAGTCGGGGAAGGGAAGCGCCGATACCCACTCGACGGTGGCCAGCGACGCTTCCAGGGCCCACTCCAGGTCGGGAATCAGATCCGTGAGCTCGGCCTCGGTGGGGACCCGGTAGAAGCCCCCCACCCGCACGTTGATGGGATGGATCTCCCGTCCCCCCAGCACGGTCATGATCCGGTTGCCGATCTGCTTCAGGCGCAGAGCCATGTCCACCTGCTGGGGGAAGTCGGCGGCCATTGCGATGGCGCTGTCATAGCCGAGGAAGTCGGGGGCGTGCAGGAAGAAGACATGCAGGGCATGGCTCTCGATCCACTCCCCGCAGTACAGGAGCCGGCGCAACCGCCGGAGGTCGTCGGTCAGCTCCGTGCCCACCGCGGATTCCATGGCATTGCAGGCACTGGTCTGGTAAGCGATCGGGCAGATCCCACAGATGCGGGCGGTGAGGTCGGGCGCCTCCGAGAATCGCCGGCCCTGCAGGAACGCCTCGAAGAAGCGGGGCGGCTCGAAGATACGGAACTTGAGGTCCACCACCTCGTCGTCCTTCAGCTTCAGGTACATGGCTCCCTCGCCCTCCACCCGGGCCAGGTAGTCGACGGCGATCTCCCTCTCAGTGCTCATATGCCTCACTCGCTCGACGGAATTCGGGGGCGTAGGCGTTGAATGTCCTCAGGGCCCGAACCAGGTCCCCGTCCGGGACACCCAGGTCTCTCCACCAGCCGGCGAGGGAGTCGACGTTGGCGGCCTCGGAGGGGCCGAAGCACCCATAGCACCCGCGGTCGTACGCCGGGCAGAGAGCGCCGCAGCCCGCCTGGGTGATAGGTCCCATGCAGGGTATGCGCTGGGCCACCATCACGCAGTTGACGCCCCGCATCTTGCACTCGACGCAGACGCTGTGGCCGGGGATGTCGGGAGCCCGCCGGTTGAGGAAGGCGTCGATCACCTCCAGGAGCTGATTCTTGGAGATGGGGCACCCCCGCAGTTCGAAGTCGACCGGAATGTGGTCGCCGATGGGCGTGGACGTCTGCAGCGTGTCTATGTAGTCGGGCTGGGCATACACGATCGAGAGGAAATCGTCGACGTCGGCCCAGTTGCGGAGTGCCTGGATCCCCCCGGCGGTGGCGCAGGCCCCGATGGTGACGACCGCGTCGGAGATCTCCCGGACCTGCTGGATCCTGTCGGCGTCGTGGGGAGTCGTTACCGAGCCCTCCACCAGGGAGAGGTCGTATCTTCCCTGGATCTCGCCTTTCGTCGCCTCCGGGAAGTAGGCGATGTCCACTGCCGCCGCGATCTCCAGCAGGTGCTCCTCGGCATCCAGGAGGGTGAGCTGGCACCCGTCGCAGGAGGCGAACTTCCACACCGCCAGACGGGGTCGGGTGGTGCTCATAGCCTGGGCACCTTCAGCCGGTCGGCCACGGTGGAGTGGGCCAGGACCGGGCCGTCCCGGCATATGAAGTCCGGTCCGTACTGGCAGTGGCCGCAGAAGCCGATGGCGCATTTCATGTTTCGCTCCAGGCTGACGTAGATCCTGTCGTCCGGCACCCCCTGCTCCGTGAGCTCATCGGCCACCACCTTCATCATGATCTCCGGCCCGCACACCATGGCGACGGTCCGGGAGGGATCGAGGGGCACCCGGGGAAGGAGGCGGGTCACGACCCCCACGTCCCCGAACCATCCCGGATCCGCCCGGTCGACGGTCACCTCCACCTCCATGTCAAATCGGGCTCGCCAGCGGTGCAACTCGTCGGGGAACAGCAGGTCGGCGGGGGAGCGGGAACCGTAGAGGAGGGAGACCGATCCGAAGCTGTCCCGGCGGGCGAGGGCATCCACCACGGCCGGGCGGAGAGGCGCCAGCCCGATCCCGCCGGCCACCACCAGCAGGTCCGTTCCCTCCGTCTCCCTGGTGGGCCAGCCGGTGCCGTACGGACCCCGGATCCCGACCGGGTCGCCGACGTCGAGATCCACGATCGCCCGGGTGACAGCCCCCACGGAGCGGACGGTGTGCATGAGGACGGACGGATCGTGGGGATCCCCCGAGATCGAGATGGGCACTTCGCCCACGCCGAACACATACAGCATCGTGAATTGCCCGGGCCGAAACGAGAGACCCTGGCCGTCCTCGGGCTCCATCGTCAATGTGACCGTGTCCTCGGTCTCCACCCGCCGGGATGTGACACGGAACGGTCGGGGGAGCATCGCCTCGGGTGGGTCGGGTGGGTAGGCGGGTTCGGATGCCACTCTCAGTTCTTCCGGTAGAGATCGAGGAGATGAATGCGGGTGTGATGCAGTCGCCGCACCACCTCCCGTGCCACGACTTCCAGCACCCTCCGACCCAGCTCGTGGTCGGTGGCGCACCGTTCCCTCACAGCCACTC
>JBKHJQ010000130.1:0-6761 GCA_046538055.1 Actinomycetota bacterium | reverse complement strand
GCGATGATGCCGGCCTTCCTGAGGGCCGGGTAGAAGCGGTTGGACGGGTGGCAGAAGTGGGTGTTGGTGGCGGCGGTCCACAGTCCCGGGTTGATGCCCACGAAGAGCAGGCGGCAGCCCGGGCCGATCAGGTCGTCGACCGTCTCGTTGCGGTACCGCTCCAGTTGCTCCCGGGTGAATCCCACGCCGACTCAGCCCAGCAGGTCCCTCTTCACTCGATCCACGTGACCCGTCGCCTTCACGTTGCGGTACTCCCGCTCCACGTTCCCTTCGGTGTCCAGCACGAAGGTGGACCGGATCAGGCCCTCCATCTCCTTGCCGTACAGCTTCTTGATACCCCACGCCCCCATCTGCTCGGCCAGGGCATGGTCGGAGTCGGACAGCAGAGGAAACGGCAGGCCCTCTTTGCGACGGAACTCCGCGTTCAGGTCGGGGGGATCGGGACTGACACCCACCACCTCGTAGCCCGCTTCCAGCAGGTCGTCATAGGAGTCGCGGAAGTCGCAGGCCTCGGCGGTGCATCCGGCAGTCATCGCCTTCGGATAGAAGAAGAGGATGACACGCTTGCCGGCGAGGTCGCGGGAGCTGACAGGGTTGCCCTCGTGATCGGGAAGCTGGAAGGTGACGCGCATCGACTGGACGCTACCGCAGCGGCACGACTGGAGCGAGACGGCCCCTTCACGCCTGGGCGGGCGTCTCCCCGTTGTCGTTGCGGGCCGTGCTCAAGAAGGCGGACGTGCCCGCCACCAGACCGGCCCCCGCCGGCAGCCAGTAGGAGATGACCCGGAACACGAGAACGGGGGCGACGGAGGCGCCCGCTCCGATCCCGAAGAAGGCGAGCGCGCCCACCAGGCCTGCCTCCGCGAATCCGAGCCCTCCCGGGGTCCCGGGGATCCCGGCGGCAAGCTGGGTGATGCCGAACGCGGTGGCGACCTCCACCACCCCCAGGTCGATGCGGAAGGCGATGAGGACCAGGCCCAGGACCACCGCCTCCCCTGCCAGCCTCCCCCACACGTATCCGTGGGCTCGCAGATCGACAGGGAGGTCCACCATCGCCTCGCCCAGACGGCGTTTGACCCACTCCGGCATCTTCTCGCGCAGGGCACCCAACCGGGAAGCGAGTGCCACGATGGCCAGCCCGATGGCGAGAGCGACGCCGGCGACCACATTCAACGTGCCGCTCATGGCCGGGTTTGCCCCGGAGAGGGAGTAGACGAAAAGACCCAGCGATGTGAGCAGTATCAGACCGCCGTAGTTGAGGGCGGTGGCGCGCACGGCCGCACCTCCGCTCCCCGGGGCCTGGCCGCGCACCGTCCAGGCCATGGCCACCGGGGTCACGGCTCCTCCCGCCGGGAGGAGACGGGCCACGCTGCTGCCCACCAGTGCCGCCCGGAACCCCAACCCCGAGGAGATGGTGTGCCCGGTGACCGCCACCCCCTGACGGAACAGCTCCCCGAACAACCACAGAGCCAGCATCTGGATAACGGAGGCTGCCACCAGGATCCCCCATGCCTCCCAACCCAGGCTGACGTCGGCATCGTCGAAGAAGACCGCGAAGGCGACCACGTAGGCGATGAGCGCGGCGGCCGCCACCGCGATTCCCCAGCGTCGTTTGACCGCCTGAGTCACGGCATCGCCTTGCGCGCACCGGAGGCGTCGTGGGGGACCACTCCATCAGTGTCCCAGACCATCCTCCGGAGGCGGGAACGCATGTCGGTCGGCGCGCCGCGGTTCCCCTGCATCCGCCGGACGAGGACGACGATCGTCAGGGCGGCGGCCGCAACCAGGGTCCCGGCGCCCTGTCCCGACACGACCGCGGCCGGTGCCAGCAATCCCCAGCCCAGGAATCCTGCGGGGCCGCCTCCTATCCACCAGCCCAGCACGGCCCAGGAGCCTGTCCAGATGAGAAGCCCGGGCGCGATCCCGACGACTGCGCCCACGGCCGTTGCCAGTCCCCGGCCCGCCCGGGCCCGCAGGTAGATCGACCAGTTGTGACCCACGACGGCGGCTACCCCGCACACCGCCGCCATACCCTCGGCCATTCCCAGGCGGCGGGCCAGCAGAATGGGGGCAAGCCCTTTCAGCCCGTCCAGCACCGCGGCCGGTATCCCGAACCGCAATCCGGCCTGGCGGGTCAGGTTCCCCGCCCCGACGTTGCCGGTCCCTGCTACGCGCAGATCGATTCCTGCCGAGAGCCCGAGAAGGAGCGCGAACGGTACGGCTCCGAGGAGGTAGCCGAAGGCGACGGCGACCAGGGCGGCGGGATCGGGCATGAGCGAAAGCATGGCAAACCCAGACCCCGGCTGTCTATCGGCAATTACCCTTAGTCACTCTAAGGGTCGCCGGCATCATAGCCGTCGCCGCCCCACCCCGGCGCGGGCCCGTCCTCTGCGTTGTCGCGCATCAACTGCCGCCTATAAGTCGCAGTTGATGCGCGAAAACGGGTTGTTTCATCGTCAGCGCTGGAGCATGTCCCGCAGCAGCGCCTCGTAGAGCCAGGGCTCGGTCAGAAAGGAGTCGTGGCCCTTGTCCGAGTGGACGGTGAACTGTCGCACGGGAACGCCGGCAGACCGGAGACCGGCAACCATCGCCCGCTGCTCCTCCGGGTAGAAGCAGACATCGCTGTCGATGGTGAACACCAGCCACTGCTGGGCACGACAGCGCTTGAGCAGCTCGTGGGTGGTATCGCCCACCTCCTTCTCCAGATCGAACCGCTGCCAGACCTCCATCACCCGCAGATAGGTGTTGGCGTCGAAGCGTCGCACGAACTTCTGGCCCTGATGGAGCATGTATGACTCCAGGGGATGGCCCACCTCGTAGCCGCCCAGGTCCTCGTGCTGCACGACCTCGTTCCGCGCTCGCCTGCGCATGGCGTCCAGAGAGACGAAGGTCTTGTGCCCGATCATGCGGGCATGGGCCAGGCCCACCTCCGGTCCCGGCCCCCCGTAGTAGTCGCCCCCCTTGAACTCGGGATCGGAGACGATGGCGAACATCTGCTCGAAGTTGTGGATCACCTGCAGGGAGGAGACGGTGAGCCCGGCCGCCAGCGGGATGACCCGCGACACCCGGTCCGGGTAACGGGTGGCTGCCACCACACACATCATTCCCCCTACCGAGCCGCCCGTCACGGCGTGCAGCTTCTCCACCCCGATCTCGGAGAGGAACTGCATCTGGCTGTCCACCAGGTCGGTGAGGGTCAGCTCGGGGAAGCGGGACGCATACCTCTCACCGGTGGTGGGGTCGACCGAGGACGGTCCGGTCGACCCGTAGCAGCCACCCAGGTAGTTGACACATATCACGGCGAAGCGGTCTGTGTCCAGGGCGCGGCCGGGCCCGATGAAGCCATCCCACCAGCCGATCTGACACTCATCGGTCCACTCCACCGCCAGTCCGGGGACGGCTTGGTTCCAGCCGGCGGCGTGCTGGCTGCCGGTGAGGGCGTGGAAGACGAGGACGACGTTGTCGCCCTCGGGGTTGATCTCCCCGTATTGCTCGTAGGCGAGAGTCACCTCACCCAGCACCCCTCCCTTCTGGAGGCGGAATGGCCCCGAGAGGGTGTGGAAACGGGTTTCGACGGTGCCGACGCCCTGGGATGTGTCGCTCATGTTCAGAGCGAACAGGCTACCGGCCGCAACCCTTCCCGTCATCGCCGAGGAATCCCCCCAGATGACGGTTGAACACGCGGGGACACTGCACCATGGGCTGATGCCCGGCCCCGGGAATGGTGACCGACCGGGCCTCAGCCATACCCGCGGCCAGCTCCCCGGCCGCGGCCCGCGACACCATCCGGTCGGCCTCCCCCCGGAGCACGAGCGTCGGAACCCGCACGTCACCCAGGCGGGATGTGGCGTCGTAGGAGGCGCTGGCCGCCAGGTCGGCCGACAGGACCCCGGGACGGCTCCGTTCCACCAGCCGGTAGATCCCGCCCCACTCCCAGGTGCCGGGCTCGGGATGGCCCCCGGTGTGGGCAGGGGGCAGGGACCAGCCGGCGATGAACGCCGCCGCCCGCGGCAGGTCCTCGCCGGCGGCGGCCATCAAGGCCGGATGCACAGGCATCCTGGCACCGGCTCCTACCAGCACCACCCGCTCCAGCCAGCCGGGCTGCCGGGCCGCCACCTCCACGGCCACCAACCCTCCGAGGGAATGGCCCACCACGGCCACCGGGGCCGTGGCGGCAGCGTGCAGGTAGCCGGCCAGCCACTCCGCCCATTCCGGGACGGTGGTGAAGGGCTCTCCCCCGCTGCGACCGTGGCCCGGCAGGTCTGGGGCGATCACATTCCAGCCCCGCTGAGCCAGCCACCGGGTCTGGAAGCGCCACACGGTGTGGTCCATACCCGCTCCATGCAGGAACGTGACGGTGGGGCCGCTGCCGGTCTCTGTCCCACCTGTGTGGACGACCGGGCTCACCTCGCCGCCGCCTCCAGCGCCCGATCCAGATCCGCCACCAGGTCGTCGGGGTTCTCCAGACCCACCGACAGGCGCACCAGACCCTCCTCGATTCCCGCGGCGGCCAGCGCCCGGGCATCGAGCTGGGCATGGGTGGTGGAGGCGGGGTGGATGATGAGCGAGCGGCTGTCACCCACGTTGGCCAGATGAGAGAAGATCCGCACCGACTCGATGAAGCGGCGCCCGGCCTCGCGACCACCCCGGAGGACGAACGAGAGGATCCCGCCGGCCCCTCTGGGCATGAGGCGTGTCGCAAGAGGGTTGTGGGGGTGAGAGGGCAGGCCGGGATAGGCCACGGATTCGACACCGGGAGACGACTCCAGATGGCTGGCCAGCGTCTCCGCGGACTGCACGTGCCGATCCATCCGCACCGCCAGAGTCTCGAGGCCCTCCAGGAGCCGGTAGGCCACCTCGGGAGACATGCAGGCGCCGAAGTCCCGCATCCCCTCCATGCGGGCCAGCGCCGCGAACGCGGCAGGGCCGAACTGGTCGGTGAAGACCACATCCCCATAGGAAGGGTAGGGACGGGTGAGGAGGGGGAACCTGCCCGAGGCCTCCCAATCGAAGGTCCCGGCATCCACTATGACGCCCCCGATGACCGAGCCGTGCCCGGAGATGTGCTTGGTGGCCGAGTGGAAGACGATGTCGGCGCCCCACTCGGCCGGCCGGCACAGATAGGGGGTGGCGAAGGTGTTGTCCACCACCAGCGGTATCCCTTCCTCGTGGGCGATCGAGGCGAGGGCGGGGAGGTCGGCCACCGGCATGGCGGGGTTCCCGATGGTCTCGACCAGGAGCATGCGGGTGGCGGGCTGGACGGCGGCGGCGATCGCCTCGTGGTCGGACACGTCCACGAAGGTGGTGGTCACACCGAAGCGGGGGAGGGTATGACGAAGGAGGTTGACCGTGCCCCCGTACAGGGACGAGGAGGCCACGACGTGGGTACCGGCACCGGTGAGAGTGGTGGCCGCCAGCACGAATGCCCCCTGCCCGGAGGCGGCCGCCACCGCCGCCACCCCACCCTCCAGGGCGGCCATCCTCTCCTCGAAAGCCGCCACGGTGGGGTTGGAGATGCGACTGTAGATGTGCCCGGGTACCTCCAGGTTGAAGAGGGAGGCGGCCTGGTCGGTGTCTTCGAAGAGGAAAGAGGACGAGAGGTAGATCGGGATGTTGGAGGCACCGGGAGGAACGACCGGATCGACTCCTGCCCTCAGCGCCAGCGTCTCGAACTCCAGGCGGTCGGGCTCGATCCGGTCTTCTCCCATGACCGCAGAAGGCTAATGGGCGCCCTCAGTCGGAGCGCTGCGGCGCCGACTTCTGGGCGTGGATCTTGGCCAGCTTCTCGATCTGCTCCATCGCCGTGGCGAGATGGCCCTGGGCGGCGAAGGCGTGGGCAGCCCCGGTCGCCCCATCGCCGCTCTGCATGAGACCCGCCGCCGTCCGGGCCTGGGCGGCGGCCTGGTCCGCCGAGTCGGCCGCCCGTAGATAGGCGGAGGCGGCGTCGGCCATCAATGGAGGAACCGACGATCGAGAAGCAGGCTCCGGATCCGGGGCAGGCGCCTCGGCCACCGTCCGGGGTGGACCGGCCGCGATCACGTCCTTGGCCTCGGCCAGGGTGAACCTCCCCTGAGTCACCTCCCGACCCACGACCACCCCGGCGATCGTCCGTTCGTGGATGGTGAGCGACATGAGCCGTCGCAGATCCTCGATGTCCCTCACGCCGCCGGCGGCCACGATCGGCTCCTCCACGGCCGCCAGCGCCTCGGCCAGGATCTGGACATTGGTCGGCTCGGTGAGGACGTCCCGCCCCACCTCGCTCACCAGGAACGAGACGACGCCGGCCGAGGACATCTCGATCAGCACCTCCTCCAGGTAGCGCCCGGAGTTCTTCGTCCATCCCCGGGTGGCGACCTCCTCGTCGGCCCGAACGTCCAGGGACACCGCCACCCGTCCGGGGAAGTCCCGGCACAGGTCCCACACCATGTTCTGGTCCTCGATGGCGGCCGTGCCCATCACGATCCTCCATGCTCCCCGCTCCAGCAGCCGTGCCGCCTCCACGTGAGAGCGGATGCCGCCCGCCACCTGGACGTCGCCGGTCGCCTCCTCCAGGATCCGGTCGATCAGGTATCGGTTCTTGTAGTCGCCGAAGGCGGCCGCATCCAGATCCACCACGTGAACGTGATCGGCTCCCTGCTGGAACCAGTTGTTGACCCGGCCCAGAGGGTCGTTGTGGAGGGCGATGGCATCGTGCACGTCTCCCCGGGGAAGCCGCACCGCTCTCCCGTCGAGGATGTTGACCCTGGCATAGAGATCCATGC
>JBKHJQ010000129.1:0-6776 GCA_046538055.1 Actinomycetota bacterium | reverse complement strand
CACCGCCGTCCTGACCAGTCGGATCACGTCCTTGCCGACAGCCCGGCACATCCTGCGCACCTCCCGATTGCGCCCTTCGCCCATGACCATCTCCACCAATGTCCGACCCCTGCTGGAGTCGACCACACGGGCTCGACTGGCCCGGGCGGGTCCGTCCTCCAGGTCGACGCCCCGGGTGAGATCCTCCACCCACGGCCCCGGGTCGCCTTCCACCATCACCAGGTAGGTCTTCTCGATCCCGTGACGGGGATGCGTCACCAGATCGGCCAGCGTGCCGTCGTTGGTGAGCAGCATGAGGCCCTCGGAGTCGGCGTCCAGCCGGCCTACCGGGTAGACACGGGGTGAGTCCGGCACCAGGTCGGTGACGACCCTGCGTCCCTGCGGATCCCGGGCAGTGGAGATCACCCCGGGTGGCTTGTTGACCAGGTACGTCACCAGACCGGGCCGGACGGGAATCGGCCGCCCATCTACCTCCACCGTCTGGGTGTGGGGATCGACGCGGTCCCCCACAGAGGCGGTGCGCCCGTCGACCTTCACCCGTCCCCGGGCGATCAGGTCCTCCGCGGCTCTACGCGACATGAGCCCGCTGTGAGCGATCGCCTTCTGCAGCTTGGGGCGATCCGTCACCGGACCGGCGTCACGGGCCATCGCCGGTGCGAAACGTGTCTTCCAGGGCTCCCACCACCTCGGCGGGAGGCACGTGGTCGGCCAGCGGCGGGAGCTCGTCGAGGGACTGCACGCCCAACTTCTCCAGGAAGAGGCCGGTGGTGCGGTAGATGGCCGGGTTTCCCGGCAGGGAGAGGCGCCCGGCCTCCTCCACCAGACCCAGCCGCACGAGGGTGCGAAGCGAGGAGTCGGAGTCGACGCCCCGGATCTCGGCTAGCTGGGAGCGGGAGACGGGCTGGCGATAGGCGACGACGGCCAGGACCTCCAGGGCAGCCGCCGATAGCGTGCGAGCGGTGGCGGAGGAGGAGAACCTCTCCAGGTAGGGATAGGCCTCCGCCCGGGAGTAGAGGCGCCACCCCCCGGCGGAAGCCCGCAGGGTGAGGCCCGAGCCCCTCTCTTCCAGCCGGGACGCCAGCTCGGCGGCGAGACTCTCCACCTCCTCGGGTGTCGTCTCCAGGACCTCCGCCAGCTCACCCGTGGGGACGGGAGCCTCGGTGACGAACAGGATCGCCTCCAGGGCCGCCACCGTGTCCATCAAATTGCCCACTCGGAGACGAGATCCGCCTCTCCGTTGCCGGTATGCCGGACGTGGATATCCTCCAGCCAGTCGGGCTGGGACACCTCCACCAGGCCCCAGCGGGCCAGCTCCAGCAGAGCGAGGAAATAGGCAGCCACCTCCACGGGGCGGCGACAGTGCGCCACCAGGCTGTCGAAGCCGGTGGCCACCTCCGCTTCGATCCTCACCCGCAGCTCCTCGATGGCGGCCTGGACGGAGGGCAGGTCGAGGTCCAGATGGTCGAGATCGGGCTCCCGGTCCCGGGCCGACAGGGCGGCCGCGGCGATGCGGGCCAGACCCACCGCATCTGTGGGGACCCTGACGTCGATGGGGGCGGAGATCTCCTGGTCGATCCCCGACACCCTGGGAACGAACCGGTTGCCCTCCTGCAGGCGGTGGCGGAGAACGACTGCCACATCCTTGAAGGTGACACACGTGAGCAACCGGGCCAGTAGTCGGTCCCGCTCTTCCATCAGAGCCAGCTCCTCGTCCAGGTCCAGTTCGGCGTCTTCGGGCAAGAGGGCATGCGCCTTGAGCTGCACCAGCGTGGCGGCGATCAGGAGGAACTCGGAGGTGACGTCGAGGTCCATGCGCCTCATCTCCTCCAGATGGGCCAGGTACTCATGGACCAGGTCCGACAGCCTCACCGAGGTGACGTCCACCTGGTGGCGGGTGATGAGCTGGAGCAGCAGGTCGAGGGGACCCTCGAACACGGCCGTGGATACGTGGTAGGTCATCCCCGATTGACCGCCTGGAATCGACATGAGGATGACATGCTGGTCGAACCCGCACCGTTGTTCAACGATCCCTCCGGGAAGGCCGTCGGGCCCGGTCGGCCCCCTGCAGGATCTCCCAGTCCTGGGAAGGGATGGAGGGAGGCCGCTCGCCATGGTGATGTCGTGCGAAATCGACGACCACTACCGCCTCTCCTGCCATCTCCGCCGCGGCCAGGGCACCGTGGTCGCGGTAGAGCGCCAACCGCTCGGTGAGGGGGAGCCTGGCCGCCAGGGCCAGGGAGGCTGCCACGCGCCCCAGCGGCCCCAGGCGGGAATGACGCTTTCCCACATCGTGGAGGAGGGCGGCCCGCACGAGGTCCGGGCGGTCGGGCCGGAGGGACAGGACATGGCGGGCCGCCTCGTAGCCGTGTCGCTGATCCGCCACGGGTTGGGTGAAGAAGGCGTCCCTCAGCACCCCGGGGCCCACCCATCCCGCCACCTCCTCGGCCTCCCTGCGGTCGAGAGGACGAGAGGTGATCACGTCGAAGAAGCGGGCCGTCAGGTGGCCCCACCGCCCGCTCACCGGACTGTCAGCGGCTGCGGGACTTGCAGTCGACACACAGGATCGATTCGGGGCGAGCCTCCAGCCGGGCCGGGGGGATCTCGTTCCCGCATTGGGCGCAGACGCCGTAGGTGCCCTCCTCTATCCGCTGCAGGGCGGCGTCGATCTCGTCCAGCTGGCTCTTGAGAGTGTCGACCAGGCCCAGGCGCTCGGTGCGCTCCGCCGTCACCGCTCCCGCGTCGGCGAAGCTCTCGCCGTAGTCGAGATCGGAGCGCAGGTCACCCGACGGAGTCGCGCCCAACTCGTCGAGCTGGTCTACGAGACGGCTGCGCTGCTCCTCCAGGTCATTGCGGATAGCATCGATGTCGAGCGTATTCATGAAAGGACCCTGACGAACGTCGCGGACGGCAGGAGAGCGCATCTCAGGCGGCCTCTCCCGGGGTTCGCTCCATCTTAGCCCAATCGGACGGCTATCGAAGGGATGCCCGACGAAAGACGGCCGCCGGACCGCCGCATGCCGAGGTGAGACGCGTCCCCCGGCGATCGTATCCTGCTGCTTCCGCCACCCTCATCGAAGGCTCGTTCGCCAGGTCGATCTCGAGCTCGGCCTGGCTCACGGGCCAGTGACGGAAGGCCCACTCGGTGGCGGCCCGCAGGGCGGCTGCCGCCCATCCCCGGCCCCGGGCTTGCTCTCCCAACCAGTAGCTGATCTCCACGGTGTCTCCCCTCCGCAGGAGCGCCATGTTGCCGACGGGGCGGCCGCCGGGGTCGCACACGGCGAAAGGGACCTGCCCGCGGCTTCCCCGAGCCTCCACGATGCCCTGGCGGCATTCCCGCTCCCCCACCGATTCCGATTCGGTGGTGAAGCGGAAGACGACGTCGTCCCGCAGGGAGGCGTACAGATCGGCTTCCTCCGGTTCCCACGCCCGAAGCGTCACGTCGCCCGCGGTGACCGGGGTGGGGATCACATCCCCTCCAGGGCGGTCACGGGATCCACGTAGCCTGCGTCGAGGCTATCCGCCACGCCCCGATGGCACACCTGGTCGCCCACGATGTTCACGCCCAGGGCCAGCTCGGGATGGGCCCCCACGGCGTGACGCGGCCCTTCGTCGGCCAGGGTCACCACATAGCGGAGGGTGGCGTTGGTGAGGGCGTAGGTGGACGTGTGCGGCACCGCACCTGGAATGTTGCCCACGGCGTAGTGGAGCACGCCGTGCCGCTCGAAGACCGGGTCCTCGTGGGTGGTCTCATGGCTGGTTTCGAAGCATCCTCCCTGGTCGATGGCGACGTCCACCAGCACCGCACCGTTCTTCATGGTCCGGACCATCTCCTCGGTGACGAGCTTGGGAGCGGACGCCCCCGGCACCAGCACGGTCCCCACCACCAGGTCGGCGTCGGCCACCTGCTCCTCCAGGTTGACCCGGTTGGATGCCAGCGTCACGACGCGTCCCGGTATGTGGGCATCCACCCGCCGCAGCTTGTCCACGTCCACGTCCAGGACGGTCACCTCCGCCTGCATCCCGGCCGCGATCACCGCCGCGTTGGAGCCGGCCATCCCCGCTCCCACCACCAGCACACGGGCGGGCCGAACCCCTGCCACGCCTCCCAGCAGGATGCCCCTGCCACCCTGGGCCGCCTCCAGGAAGTAGGCGCCCACCTGGGTGGCCATGCGTCCCGCTATCTCGGACATGGGAGCGAGAAGGGGGAGGCTGCGGTCGCCGAGCTGGACCGTCTCGTATCCGATGCCGACGATCCCCTTGCGAAGGAGCCGTTCGGCCAGGCGGGGGTACGCCGCCAGGTGGAGGAATGTGAACAGGAGCTGACCCTCCCGGAACATGTCCACCTCCGACTGCTGGGGCTCCTTCACCTTGAGGACCATCTCCGCCTCGGCGAAGATGTCTGCCGCGGAGGGCACGATCCGCCCGCCCTGGGCCTCGTACTCGGAGTCGTGGATGCTGGAGCCGTCTCCGGCGGACTTCTCCACCAGCACCGTGTGACCCCGGTCGGTCAGCTCCCTCACTCCCACCGGAGTGAGTGCCACCCGCTGCTCGGCAGTCTTCACTTCCTTGGGTACCCCGACGATCAACCTCGCCTCCTGTTCCACTCAAGCAGCGCCACCAGCGTCTTGGCGTCCGTCAGGTCGCCCCTCCTGATGCTATCCAGAGCCTCCGAGAGCGTCAGGGAGTGGACGGTGGCATGATGCTCCTCGACACCCTGGGGGATCCGATCCCCGAAGTCCAGGCCCTCGGCGGCGTAGATCTCGATCACCTCGTCGGTGTAACCGGGTGAGGGGGCCATGGTGGCCAGATGCACCAGGTGGCGGGCGGTGGCACCCAGCTCCTCCTGGAGCTCCCTCCGGGCCGCTTCGGCCACCTCCTCCGACTCCACGTCCAGCTTGCCGGCCGGGATCTCGTCGATGTGGCCGCCCATGGCCACCCGGTGCTGGCGGATCAGCCACACCCGGTCCCCGTCCACCGGAAGCACCGCCACGCCTCCTGGATGCCGGACCACGTCTCTCGTGACGACCTGGCCGTCGGACGCTCCCAGCCGGACCTCTTCCAGCCGGAGGAAGACCCCCTCCCCGATCACCTTGGAATCGAGGATCTCGAAGGGGGATTCGCTCACGTGGCCTCGAGGTGCTCTGTCTTCTCCAGGCCGGTCGCCTCGTCATCGGGAACGCCCCGGCGGCGGGCCGCCGCCTCGATGAGCCCGGTGAAGAGCGGGTGGGGGTGATCGGGCCTGCTGCGAAGCTCGGGATGGGCCTGGGTTGCCACGAAGTAGGGATGGTCGATCAGCTCGATGAACTCCACGAGGTGGTCGTCGGGAGAGAGGCCGGAGAGTCGCATCCCGGCCGCCTCCAGGTCCTTGCGGTAGCGATTGTTCACCTCCCAGCGGTGCCGATGCCGCTCGTACACCAGCTCCTGGCCGTAGAGGGAGCGGATACGCGAACCCTCGGCCAGCTTGGCGGCGTAGAGGCCCAGCCGCATCGTTCCTCCCATGTCCTCCACGTCCGCCTGGCTGGCCATAAGGTCGATAACCGGGTGGGGGGTGGAAGGGTCGAACTCGGTGCTGTTGGCATCGATCAGTCCCAGCACGGAGCGGGCGAACTCGATGACGGCGCATTGCAGCCCCAGACACAATCCCAGGAAGGGAACGTCGTGCTCACGGGCGTAGCGGATCGTCTCGATCTTCCCCTCCACACCCCGGTATCCGAAACCGCCGGGCACGACGATGCCGTCCAGGTCCGCCAGATAGGACTCGGCCAGCAGGCCTGTGATCTCCTCGGAGGGGATCCAGCGGAGGTCGAGGGCGAGGCCGTGGGCCGCCGCTCCGTGCCGGAGCGCCTCCACCACCGACAGGTAGGCATCGGGCAGCGCCACGTACTTGCCCACGATCCCCACGGTCACCGGACGGGTGGCGGAGGTGGCCCTCTCCACCATCGCCGACCAGCCCTCGAGGCGGGCGGGGCCCGTGACGAGCCCCAGACGGTCGCACACCACGTCGTCCAGCCCTCCGGCATGGAGCATCAGGGGAACCTGATAGATGTCCCCGGCATCGGGAGCGGGGATGACCGCCCGTTCCTCCACGTCGCAGAACAGGCTGATCTTGCGCCGCACACCGTCGTCGATCTCCCGGTCGGAGCGGACGACGATCACATCGGGATGGATGCCGTGGCTCCGCAACTCCGCCACCGAGTGCTGGGTGGGCTTGGTCTTGAGCTCTTCGGAGGTGCTCAGGTAGGGGACGAGCGTGACATGCGCGAACAGCACGTTGGCCCGCCCGATCTCGTTTCCAAACTGGCGGATCGCCTCCAGGAAAGGAAGGCCTTCGATGTCGCCGACGGTTCCCCCTACCTCGGTGATCACCACGTCGACGTCGTCCTCTTCGCCCACCCGCTGGATCCGGGCCTTGATCTCATTGGTGACGTGAGGGATCACCTGGACCGTGTCACCCAGGTAGTCGCCACGCCGCTCCTTCTGGATAACCGCCAGGTAGACGGAACCGGCCGTCACATTGGAGATGCGGCGGAGGTTCTCCCCGGTGAACCGCTCGTAGTGGCCCAGATCGAGGTCGGTCTCGCCTCCATCGTCGGTCACGAACACCTCACCATGCTGGAGAGGGTTCATGGTTCCCGGGTCCACGTTGATGTAGGGATCGAGCTTCTGGTTCACCACCCTCAGCCCCCGCGACTTGAGCAGCCGGCCCAGAGAGGCGGCGGCGATTCCCTTTCCGAGGCTGGAGACCACACCGCCGGTGACGAAGACGTACTTGGGGG
>JBKHJQ010000128.1:0-6815 GCA_046538055.1 Actinomycetota bacterium | reverse complement strand
GCCCAGTCCGGCCTCCACCGCCGTCTCATGATCCCAGTGGATGGGGTTCCAGTCCCGGGTGGCGGCGGCGTAGCGGATCAGATCGGTGCGGGAAGCGGAGCGAGGTGAGGGCAAGGTCCTGTCCACGCTAGCCGAGTCGGCCCGCTCATCGGGGCCGGGCTGGCTGACCACCATGTCGCCGGCGTCCAGTCCCGACTCCCCCACCAGGAACGTGGAGCGTCCCTCCACCACGGGCCCATCCGGCCCCGAAGCCTGGAGGGAGAAGACGACGAAGGCGGTCCCGCCCCTCTCTCGCACACGCTCCACGATCCCCGTGACCGACAGCCGGCCCTCGATCGCGAGCGGCCGGTGCCACGTGAACGTCTGATCGGCGTGTATCACAGAGCCCTGCACGGCCGGCTCCGCCAGCAGCTCGGGAGCTACCACGAAGAGCAGGGCGGCGGCGAACCCGGGAGGAGCGGCTTCGTCCCAGCGGGAAGGATCATCGCCCGTCACGGCGACGAACTCCGCCACCTTCTCGGCGCATATCCGGTAGGGACGGTCCCTGAAGGCCTTCCCCTCCAGCACCGCCTTCATCCAATCAGCGGGTCTCGCGATGGGCGGTGTGCTGGCGGCACCAGCGGCAATACTTGGAGAGTTCGATCCTGTCCCGCGTGTTGGTCTTGTTCTTGGTGGTCACGTAATTGCGACGTTTGCAGACGTCACAGGCCAGTGTGATCGGCGGTCTCTTGTCAGAAGGCATTATGGTTCCTGTTCCGAGGAGGTTGGGTTCTTTTCTTACGCATTACGCATTACGTATCACGTATTACCTGTCACTATTTGAGGATCTTGGTCACTCTCCCCGCTCCCACAGTGCGGCCCCCCTCCCGAATAGCGAACCGCAAACCCTCATCCATCGCGATCGGAGCGATCAAATTCACCGTCATCTCCGTGTTATCCCCCGGCATCACCATCTGAGTGCCCTCCGGCAACGTCACCGCCCCCGTCACATCCGTCGTCCGGAAATAGAACTGCGGCCGATACCCAGAAAAGAACGGGTTATGACGGCCACCCTCCTCCTTCGTCAACACATACACCTGCGCCTCGAAATCAGTATGCGGAGTGATACTCCCCGGCTTAGCCAACACCTGACCCCGCTCCACATCATCCTTAGGCGTCCCCCGCAACAACACCCCCACATTGTCACCGGCACGACCCTCATCCAACATCTTCCGGAACATCTCGATCCCGGTAGCCACCGTCTTCTGGGTATCCCGCAAACCGACGATCTCCACCTCCTCATTCACCTTCAAGATCCCCTGCTCCACACGGCCCGTCACCACCGTCCCCCGACCAGTGATCGAGAACACATCCTCGATCGCCATCATGAACGGCTTCTCCGTGTCCCGCTCCGGCTCCGGGACAAACGAATCCACCGCCTCCACCAACTCCATCACCTGATCCCCCGAAGCCTCATCCCCCTCCAACGCCCGCAACGCCGACACCCGCACCACCGGCACATCATCACCCGGGAACTCATACTCCGTCAACAGATCCCGAACCTCCAACTCCACCAAATCCAACAACTCAGGATCATCCACCTGATCCACCTTATTCAACGCCACCACAATCGACGGCACCCCCACCTGACGAGCCAACAACACATGCTCCCGCGTCTGCGGCATCGGACCATCCGCCGCCGACACCACCAAAATCGCCCCATCAACCTGAGCAGCCCCCGTAATCATATTCTTGATATAATCCGCATGACCCGGCATATCCACATGCGCATAATGCCGATTCGGAGTCTCATACTCCACATGCGACACATTGATCGTGATCCCCCGCTCACGCTCCTCCGGCGCCTTATCAATCAACTCAAACGCCGTCGCAGTATTCGCACCCCCCACACGCTCAGCCAACACCTTCGTAATCGCCGCCGTCAACGTCGTCTTACCATGATCAATATGACCCATCGTCCCCACATTCACATGCGGCTTAGACCGATCAAACTTCGCCTTGGCCATGATTTTCCCTTCCTGTGTCAGGAGCGTGCGATCTAGTCGATCCCTAGGATCCGTCCCCGCGATTGTTGACTATATCGTCGGCAATCGTCGGGGGAACATCTTGGTACGAATGGAATTGCATCGTGTACTGGGCCCGGCCCTGGGTCTTGGAGCGTAGATCGGTGGCGTAACCGAACATCTCCGCCATCGGCACCTGTGCCCGGATCACCTGCGAGTTCCCGCGCTGGGTCATGCCCTCGACCTTACCCCGCCGGGCGTTGAGGTCGCCGATCACATCACCCATGTAGTCCTCGGGGGTCACCACCTCCACCTCCATCACGGGCTCCAGCAGCTTCACCCCCGCCCGCTTGGCTGCCTCCTGGAGCGCCATCGAGCCGGCGATGCGGAAGGCCATCTCCGAGGAGTCGACGTCGTGGTAGGACCCGTCCACCAGGGTGGCGCGCACATCCACCAGCGGGTAGCCGGCCAGGACGCCGCCCTCCAGAGCATCCTCGATCCCCGCATCGACGGACGGGATGTACTCGCGGGGCACCCGACCTCCGGTGATCTTGTCCACGAACTCGTAGCCGCCCCCGGGCCCGGTGGGCTCCAGGTCGATCAGCACGTGACCGTACTGGCCCCGGCCTCCCGACTGGCGGACGTACTTGCCCTCCACCTTGTTCACCGGCTTCTTGATCGTCTCCCGGTAGGCCACCTGGGGCTTGCCCACGTTGGCCGCCACCTTGAACTCCCGCATCAGGCGATCCACCAGGATCTCCAGATGGAGCTCGCCCATTCCCGAGATGATGGTCTGGCCGGTCTCGTCGTCGGTTCGCACCAGGAAGGTGGGATCCTCGTCGGCCAGCCGCTGGAGCGATAGCGACAGCTTCTCCTCGTCGGCCTTGGTCTTGGGCTCGATGGCCACCGAGATGACGGGAGCGGGGAACTCCATCGACTCGAGCTGGATGGGCTCGGACTCGTCGGCGAGCGTGTCGCCCGTGGTGGTGTTCTTGAGGCCGATGGCGGCCACGATGTCGCCGGTGAACACGTCCTCCACGTCCTCACGGTGGTTGGCGTGCATCTTGAGGAGACGACCCAGCCGCTCCTTCTTGCCGGTGGTGGTGTTGAGGACCGCATTCCCGGCCGAGGCGTGACCGGAGTACACCCGGAAGTAGGTGAGCTTCCCCACGTGAGGATCGGACATGATCTTGAAGGCGAGCGCCGAGAAGGGAGCCGTGTCGGACGGCTCCCGTGACATATGCACCTCTTCGTCCCCCGGCTTGAAGCCCTCGATGGCGGGCACGTCGATGGGGCTGGGGAGGTACTCGACGATCGCATCCAGAAGCGGCTGGACCCCCTTGTTCTTGAAGGCAGAGCCGCAGAACACCGGCGTCCGCTCCCGGGTGAGGGTGATGGTGCGGACCCCCTTCTTGATCTGGTCGGAGGTCAGGTCACCGTTCTCCAGGAAGGCCTCCAGCAGATCCTCGGACGTCTCCGCCACGGCCTCGAGGAGAGCCTCGCGGTACTCCTCGGCCTGGGAGCGCATGTCCTCGGGGATGTCGGTCGTGTCCCAGTGCTTGCCGTCGTCCCCCTTCCAGATATGCGCCTTCATCTCCACCAGGTCCACCACGCCCAGGAAGTCGGCCTCCCGGCCGATGGGGAGTTGCATCACGAGGGGAATCGTTCCGAGACGGTTGCGGATCGACTCCACATCGGCGTAGAAGTCGGCTCCGGTGCGGTCGAGCTTGTTGACGAAGCAGATGCGGGGCACCCCGTAGCGGTCGGCCTGCCGCCATACCGTCTCCGACTGGGGCTCCACCCCTGCCACACCGTCGAAGACCGCCACGGCGCCGTCGAGGACGCGCAGGGCGCGCTCCACCTCCACGGTGAAGTCGACGTGGCCGGGCGTGTCGATGATGTTGATCTGGTGGTCGTGCCAGCTGCAGGTGGTGGCGGCGGACGTGATCGTGATCCCCCGTTCCTGCTCCTGGGCCATCCAGTCCATGACCGCGGCGCCGTCGTGGACCTCGCCCATCTTGTAGCTACGTCCCGTGTAGAAGAGGATTCGCTCTGTGAGGGTGGTCTTGCCCGCGTCGATGTGGGCCATGATCCCGATATTGCGGGTCCTGACCAGTGGCACCTGTCGCAGGCGAGACAGTTCTTGAGTGGTCGTCATGGTGATCAGCTACTCCGGAGGCGGCTGGCAGACCTGGGCGGGCGCCCGATCTACCAGCGGTAGTGGGCGAACGCCTTGTTCGACTCCGCCATCTTGTGGACGTCTTCCTTGCGCTTCACGGCTGCTCCGCCGTTGTTGGATGCGTCGAGGATCTCGTTGGCGAGACGCTGGGCCATGGACGGCTCCCTGCGGCGCCTGGCGTAGTCGACCAGCCAGCGGATCGCCAGGGTGTTCTGGCGGCGAGGCGGTACCTCCATCGGAACCTGGTAGGAAGAGCCGCCCACCCGCCGGGACCGCACCTCCACCTGGGGCTTGATGTTCTCCACCGCTCGCTTCAGCACCGTGACGGGATCCTGGTTGGCGCGCCGCTCCACCAGTTCCAGGGCGTCGTAGACGATGGATCGGGCCGTGTTCTTCTTCCCGCGCCACAGCACCTTGTTGATGACCTGGGAGACCAGCACGTTGCGGAAGACCGGATCCGGCTCTATGTGTCGTTTCTGGGCGGGTGCGCGGCGCATCAGCTCTCCCTCTTCGATCCGTATCGGGATCGGGCCTGCTTGCGGTCGGCGACACCGGCCGTGTCCAGCGTCCCGCGGATGACCTTGTAGCGGACGCCGGGAAGATCGCGCACCCGACCTCCGCGAACGAGGACGATGGAATGCTCCTGGAGGTTGTGGCCCTCGCCGGGGATGTAGGCGGTGACCTCCACGCCCGAGGAGAGCCGCACACGACACACCTTGCGCAGCGCCGAGTTCGGCTTCTTGGGCGTCACCGTGTAGACACGCGTGCACACCCCCCGACGCTGGGGGGCGCCGGCCAGGCCGGCGGTCTTCATCTTCTTCTTCTTCGGCTTCCTGCCCTCTCGGACAAGCTGCTCGATCGTCGGCATGTCACTCCTTACGCGAAAAGGTGACCACCCCTCGGGAGATCACCCGGCCGCAGCCTATGGCCCCGTCAGGAGAGGGGAGAGGTGGCGAGAACCACGTGCGAAAGTATATGGAAGCTCCCGTGATTCCGCAAAGCCGGGCCGACACTCGAAAGGGGAGAGCCGCTGCTTGATGGCGTCCGGACCCCACAACGACTGCAGGGTGACCTGAAGGCCACCCTGCAGCCGGCAAGCAGACGACGACGAAGTCGCCGTCCTCCTCGATCGGCACCGAGTCCAGAGCCGTCGAGAAGCCGGGAGAAGCAGAGAGCGGGGGCGACGAGCCACCCTGATGAGCACTCCCTCGACCCAATACCAGCCTCGCCCCAAGGTATCCCGGGCACCGAGGATTCCGATGGGCCCTGCGCCCCATCGGAGCGGGCGCCTAATGGTCGGCTGCGAACACACCCTTCTCGGTGGCGATCCAGTCCATCAGGACGTCATGGGCTTCCAGGGGTATGTCGTCGCGAATACGGTCCGAGGTGGTGAGTCCCACCCTCTCCGCCTCCAGGCCCGCCAGGAACCGGTCGTAGTAGCCGGCACCCCTTCCCAGCCTCCGCCCGTCCCGACCGAAAGCCAGCCCGGGGACCAGCACCACGCCCACCTCCTCGGGATCGATGCGCGGGGCCCGGGCCGAGGGCTGCTCGAAGCCGTAGGTGTGGCGCTCCCGGGGCCCCAGGTAGTCGTGAACGGTGAGGGTGGTGCCGGATGCGGTGCGGGTGAGGCCGAAGCGAATCGAGGGATGCGCCTCGATCAGAGGGGTGATGTCGATCTCGTCGCCCATCGCCAGGAACCCCACCACCACCCGGGGCGAACGCACCGCCAGCCAGCGGCTCACGCCTTCGACGACCTGCCGGCGGATGTCGGGGGGAGGATGGGGCCTGGCCTGCATCTCCTCCCGTATCCGGGCCTTGATTCCCTTCACACACCCACCTGTTCCGTATCGCGGAACGATTCCGCGTTGTAACCTATGTCCCGGAATGCGAGGAAAGCACATCTGATGGCGAACGTACAGTCCGTGACCCGGGCCTTCCGGATCCTGGAGGTCCTCATGACCGGCGACATAGGGATAACCGAGCTGGCGGCCCGTACCTCCCTCCCCAAGAGCACGGTGGCCCGTCTCACCCGGACCCTGGAGGATATCGGAGCCGTGGAACGGGTGGACGACGAGGGCCGGTACCGGATCGGGCCGGAGATAGTGACCCTGGCCGGCGTCGCCAGTCCCACCGCCAACCTGGTATCCATCGTCCGACCTCATCTCCGGCTCCTGGCCGAGATCACCGGTGAGGACGCCGGCCTGGCCGTCCCGGACGGGCACCGCTGCCACTACATCAGCCAGGTCAACTCCGACAACGACATCCAGGTGCGCGACTGGACAGGGGCCCGCATATCCATGCATGCCACCCCCTCCGGACAGGTGATGCTGGCCTCCTGGCCCGAGGATCGCCTGTCCCGCTTCCTCGAGCGTCCCCTCAATGCCTACACGGACGCCACGATCACCGAGCCGGAGGATCTGCGCAAGCGCCTCAAGATGGCGAACGAAGACGGCTACGTGTGGGCTTTCGAGGAGCTGACCGAAGGCCTGAACTCGGTGGCCACCGCCGTCCACGATTCCCGGGGGCGCCTGGTGGGAGCCATCCACGTGCACGGGCCCGCCTACCGCTTCCCCGCCCCCGGCACGATCGAGACGACCGGCGAGATGCTGGTTGAGACGGCCACACGTCTGAGC
>JBKHJQ010000127.1:0-6856 GCA_046538055.1 Actinomycetota bacterium | reverse complement strand
GGTCCAGGTGGAGCAGGTCCTCCCCCTTGACGTTGAAGATCAGAGCCTTGGTGTTGATCGCCCCCGGGCCGAGGACCCCCCCGTTGAAGAGGGAATGGAGGAGGAAGGTGGCATAGGTGGTCTTGGTGGCCACACCCGACACGCCGGAGATGTTGACATGGGCCCCCTTCTCCCCGTTCACGAACTCGAAGTTGACGTAGAGCGGCTCATCGTCCCGGGTCAGCCCCACCGCCAGTCGCCTGTCCATCCGGTCGAAGAAGAGGGCTCGATCCCTCTGGTCGCCGACGGCCCTCTCCACTGCCTGGCCGGGACGGGGGGGCACGAAGACCTCCGGCTCGAAGCGGGTGGCGGTGACCCGGGCCGACTCGGAGACCTCGGCAGGCAGGACCCCATCCGAGATCAGGAACACATCGGAATCGAAACGGGCCCCCTCGTGACGGGCCCGCACCTGGGCGACGGTTCCATAGAGGTGGACCATCTCGCCGTCGGGGAGTGCCCGCTCCAGGGCAACGACATCGTCCAGTTGCAGGTACTCGCCCGGGGCTACCGCCACCCAGAACTCGAGAGGCGTCGAGTCCTCGGTGCCGATAACCCGGCCGACCGGTCGATCCGCTTCAGCCATCGCAGGCGAGGGTAACGGGTGGGTGCGACGGAACGGCCCATTGCCCGCCCCGGCCATCCCGTGCAGCCTCCCGGATTCCCACCGCCGGGAACGGTTTGGCAATCTTCAGCCCATGAGCATGGTGGCGTTCCCCTTCAAGGCCGAGCCGGCCGAGGTGGCTCTGGCCAACCTGGAGACCGCTGCCCGGCATCCCGCGATATCGCGGGTGCTGGCGGTGGGGGCGGAGGAGAACCAGCTGTTCGCCCACCTTCGCCGACACTCCACCGGATTCGACACCCCCGTCGATGTGGTGGTCCAGGAGAGGATCGGCTCCCGCCGCCCGGGGAAGGGAGACGGGATGAACACGGCCCTGCGCCGGTTCCTGGAAACCGACCTGGAGCGCCTGCACTTCTACGACGCGGACATAACCAACTTCGACGACTCCTGGATCGACGGGGCGGAGCGAGCGGCCGACTCGGGCTACCCCATCGTGCGCCACTTCTTCTCCCGGGCCTCGACCGACGCCATGATCACCTGGATGATCACCCGTCCCCTGTTCGCCATCGGTCATCCCGACACCGTGTTGTGGAGGATCCGACAGCCCCTGGGCGGGGAGCTGCTGCTCAGGCGGGACGTGGTGGAGGAACTGGTGACCGACGAGCTGGTGGGATCGCGGTCGGACTGGGGGATCGACACGGTCCTCACCTACGCCACCGCCCGGAGCGGCCGGCCCATCTACGAGCATCATGTGGCCAGCGGCAAGCAGCACACCCTGTACGGGTCGCTGGATGAGCTGCGCCAGATGGCCTACGAGTGCTTCGAGGCGGCCACCGAGATCTCACGTTTGCCTCCGCCTCCGTCCCTCCGGCACCGGGTGGAGCCGGAGTGCCCGGCCCCACCCGCCATCGCTCACCGGGTGGGCTACGACGTGGAGTCCACCCTGGGGCTGCTCACCGCCGCCTGGTCCCCCGCCGAGGAGGAGGCGGCCGCAAAGCTGCCCCCGCACCTGGGGGGTCCCCTGCTCGCCAACCGATCGGGGATCTCGTTCGCCTTCCTGGACGCCGACCGATGGCTGGAGATGCTGGTGGCGCTGCGGGACCTGTACCGGCCGGAGGCAGGCTGGCGGGACCTGCTGTTCCGGGCATGGGTTGCCCGGGTGCTGGCCTACACCGCCACAGACGCCCTGGCCGGTCACGCCCGGGCCATGGAGCTGCTGGAGAGCACCGTCCACGGCTACGCCGCCTGGGCTGGCGGCGCTCAGGCGACCGACAGCAAGGCCACTGCCGCCACACCCAGTCCCAGCCCCAGGCCCTGACGGCTGCTCACCTCCTCTCGGTGCACGAGCCGGGCCATCACGACCGTCACGGCCGGGTATAGGGACGTGACGACCGCCGCCACCACCAGCGGCGCCCACGCCGTGGCCAGCAGGAAGCCGATGTTGCCGACCAGGTCGAGGGAGCCCGAGCCGAAGACGATCCCTCCCAATCGGCCTCCAGGAGGGGAGAGCCATCCCCTCCGGAGGAGAAGTCCCACCGCCGTCAGGAGCACGAAGGTCAGACCCCGGGACGCCACGAGCGGCCACAGGCCGGAAGCAGCCGATGCCATCGCCAGCAACACGAAATGCCCGCCGAAGAAGACCCCGGCGGCGATGCCGAAGGCCAGGCCATCGGTTCGCCGGCTCATCGTCCCTCCGCTGGAGAGGAGGTAGATGGCGGGAAGGCCGGTCGCCACTCCCAGCCAGCCTGCCAAACCCACACCGGCTCCCGCTCCCACCGCCACGGGCACCACCGCTCCCACCACCGCGGCGGTGGGGGCGACCACCGCCGCCCGCCCACGGGCGAGGCCAGTGAAGAGGAACGCCAACCCGCCCAGGCCGAAGATGCCCGAGCCCATTCCCGCCAGCAGATCGGGGGGATGCGGCTCCCCCGCGTCGAGGGGGATCCACACGACCAGGAGGACGAGACCCACCAGGTGAGCCCACAGCAGCGTCCGGCCCACCGGCATCTTCCGGGTGGCGGCCCCGCCCAAGAAGTCGCCGATCCCGTAGCCCAGCGCGGCGATCCCCGCCAGGAGGACTCCTATGTCGACACCTCCCATGCGCGGCCCGGATGGGGGAGGCGGAAAGCCAGGCTGCGGACGGGTCGATCAGGCGACACCCGTCTCTCCGGCAGATCGAAGCCGGGAACGTATCTCCTCGGCTGCCCCTTCCATCTCCTCCGGGTCCACCTGAGCGGCGGCGTTGGCGAAGTCGAGGTCGTGAACCCCGTCGATGGGGACCACGTGCAGGTGGAGATGGGGCACCTCCAGGCCGGCGATCATCAGGCCGATCCGGGCCGGCGAGAACGCCGCCTGCTGTGCCCGTCCGATCCGTTGAGCCACGTCGAACAGATGGTCCCGCAGTCCGGCCTCACAATCGAGCCAGTGGTCGACCTCCTCGATCGGCACCACCAGCGTGTGGCCGCGCCGCAGCGGGTTTATGGACATGAAAGCGACGCACAGGTCGTCGCGCCACACGAACGTGCCCGGGATCTCTCCCCGAATGATGCGCGTGAATATCGTGGCCATGTCCGATGAGGGTAGAGCAGATCCCGATCAGCGTTCAGCCACCAGGCGCAGGACCCGATCCACGGTCAGCACATACACCTCGTTCTGGCCGTCCACGCCAAAGGACACGACCTGACCCGCCACCCCCACCTGGTCGGTGTGGTCCTCCACGTTGCCGTCGCCGTCGGCCGAGCGCAGGAACCCTCCGCAGTAGTCCGAGAACAGGAAGCGGCCGTCCAGTTCGGGGATCTCCTCACCCCGGTAGACCACCCCGCCGGTCACCGAGCATGCCCCACCGTCTCCCCGGGCGATCTCCACCAGCGGCAGACGGAGCCCGGAGGTGTCGCAGTCGGCGCGCTGGTAGCAGTGTGTTCCCTCCAGGATGGGCCACCCGTAGTTGATTCCCTCCTCGGTCACGGGCGCCCGGTTGATCTCCTCGTAGCTGCTCTGGCCCACATCGCCGATCCAGATCGTCTCGTTGTCGATCCAGAACCGCCAGGGGTTTCGCAGGCCGTGCTGCCACAGCTCCGCGGAACCCGACTCCACGTCGATCCGCACCAGTCCCCCCAGGAGCGTGTCGCGGTTCTGTCCGTTTCCGAAGCGATCCCCCGCCCCGCCTCCGTCCCCCAGACCCAGATAGAGGGCCCCATCCGGTCCGAACTGGATCATCCCTCCGTTGTGGTTGGAGGCAGGCTGGTCCACCGTGAGGAGTACCCGCTCCGACCCCTCGTCACCCGCCAGATCGTCGCCCAGGGAGAACCCTGAGACCACGGTGTCCCCGCTCGTGTCGGTGTAGTGCACGAAGAGGCGCCCGTCGTCTGTGGGGTGGCGGGCGAGCCCCAGGAGGCCCCGCTCACCCTCCACGGTGGTGCGTCCCGAGAGGTCGAGGATCACCTCGCCCACCTCTCCGTCCTCCAGTCTGTGGATGATCCCGCCTCGCTCCGCCAGGAGAGCCACGGCGTCTCCAGGGCGGGCGGTGACCAGCGTGGGGAAGTCCACGGCCGCCACCTCCCGGTACGCCAGAGCCCGGAGGGGCGGAAGGGTGGTGCTGGTGGTGCTGGAGGGGGTAGTGGCCGTCGAACCGGTAGCGGTGGTATCGGCGGCTGTGGAATCGGTGGTCGTGGCGGGTGCCGCAGTCGACGTGGTTTCCTGGGTGACGGAGGGGGATGGCCCCGTGGTGGCCGAGGTGCCGGTCCCGCCTCCGGGAGAGCCGGTCTCCTCCCCCCGGCAGGCGAGGAGACCCGCCGCCAGGACCGTCACGGCCAGGACACGGAGAAGCGATCCCATAGGGATCACACGGTAGGAGGTCCGCGCCGCAAGGAGGGAGCTAGGCTCCGCCCGTGCCGTCGGCCGCCAAGAACGACCGCCGTGCCCTGCGGGCATGGGCGATGTACGACTGGGCCAACTCCGCCTACGCCACCGTCATCGCCGGCGCGGTGCTCCCCGCCTACTTCGTCTCCACCGTGGTGCCGGGTGACACCTATCGCCTCTTCGGGCGGGAATGGGCGGCGGACGGCCTGTGGGGGCTGGTGGCGGGCTTCGGGCCGCTCGTCATGTTCCTGGTGGTGCCGGTTCTGGGGGCCATCGCCGACTTCACCGCCTCCAAGCGCCGCTTCCTGATGACGTTCGCCCTGATCGGCTCGACCTTCACGATCCTCCTGCTCCTGTCCGGACCGGGTCGGGTGGGCACGACCATCGGCCTGTTCCTCCTCGCTCAGATGGGCTTCGTGGCGGCCAACGTGTTCTATGACGGCTTCCTTCCGGATCTGACCACCGACGACACCATCGACCGTGAGTCGTCGCGGGGATTCGCCCTGGGCTACCTGGGAGGAGGGATATACCTGCTGGCGGCCGTGGGACTCATCTTCGCCGAGCCCTTCGAAGAGGAGCTCACCACCCGTCTCGCCATAGCCGGGGCCGGGATTTGGTGGATGGGCTTCTCCCTGTGGGCAATACCCCGTATTCCCGAGACGGGGGCATCCCAGGCCCTGCCTGAGCGTCTCGCCCGGACGTGGCGTCCCCTGGCCTACGTGCGGGTCGGATTCGGGCGCACCTGGGAGACGGTTCGACGCCTCATACGCTTCCCCCATCTGCTGCTGTTCGTGGTGGCCTTCATCCTGTACAACGACGGCGTTCAGACCACCATCAACATCTCCAGCGCCTACGCCGGGGGGACCCTCGATCTCCCCATCACGATCATCATCCTCGCCTTCCTCATCGTGCAGTTCATCGCCTACTTCGGAGCACTCGGGTTCGGGCATCTCTCCTACAGGGTGGGGATCAAGGCGGCCCTGCTCATATCGCTCACCGTCTGGACCCTGGTGGCGGTGGCAGCCTTCTTCCTCCCGGTGGGGCAAGCCCTCCCGTTCCTGGCCGTCGCAGTCGTGATCGGATTCGTCCTGGGCGGGGTCCAGGCACTGTCCCGCAGCCTCTACGGCTCCATGATCCCCGCCGAGGCCTCGGCCGAGTTCTACGGCTTCTACTCGGTCTTCTCCAAGTTCTCGGCCATCTGGGGACCCTTCCTATTCGCCTTCATCGGGTCCGTCACCGGCTCCTCCCGCTATGCCATCCTGTCCCTGGTCGCCTTCTTCACCCTGGGCGCCCTCCTGCTCGCCAGGGTCGATGTGGAGAAGGCGCGAGCGGCCCGTGGCCGCTGGTCCTTCCAGGGCGACCAGGCCAGCGTCGGCTGATCACGTAGGATCGGGAGACATGAGCGACTACGACCGCCCCGAAGAAGAGCAACCACCCGCTGAGACCGAGGATCTGGGAGGCCCC
The DNA here is from genome assembly GCA_046538055.1 of Actinomycetota bacterium. Lineage (GTDB taxonomy): Bacteria > Actinomycetota > Acidimicrobiia > Spongiisociales > ZC4RG35 > ZC4RG17. The sequence continues at coordinate 936 of JBKHJQ010000127.1, read as the reverse complement.
TCCTCACCCCAGCCACCCGAGCCCGAGCCCGCGCCCGTCCCGGGCCCCGACATCAGCTGGCGGCTGATCGCCTTCCTCGCCCTCACCGTGATCATCGTGGTCTTCTCCGTTCAGAACACTCAGGACACCGAGCTCCGCTTCCTGGGATGGACCTGGCAGCTCCCTCTGGTGATAATCATCCTGGGAGCGGTGGTGGTCTCGGTGGTGCTGGACGAGATCGTGGGCGGGATGGTGAAGCGCAGGCGACTCCGGCGCCGGCGGGAGCAGGAGGAGCTGCGCAAGCTGCGGGACGACTCCTGAGCCCGACCCGGGAGGAGCCTCCCGGGGGCTGGCTAGGCTGGCGGGCCCCTGCATCCGATGATCCGAGAGGTCCGAATCCGATGACCCGCATCTCCCGACGGCTGGCCGCCTTGAGCGAGTCGGCCACCATGGCGATCTCCACCCGGGCAGCGGAGCTGCGCCGGGAAGGCCAGGACGTGATCAGCTTCAGCGCCGGAGAGCCCGACTTCCCCTCCCCTCCCCATGTGGTGGAGGCAGCGGAGGAGGCGGTCCGGGATCCCGCCAACCACCACTACACGGCGGCGGCGGGCCTGGGGGAGCTGCGGGAGGCGATCGCGGCCGACGTCAAGGCCTTCTCGGGGGTGGACGTCTCACCAGCCCAGACGGTGGTGACCAACGGCGGCAAGCAGGCGGTGTTCGCCGCCCTGGCGGCTCTCCTCGATCCCGGTGACGAGGCTCTGCTTCCCAGTCCCTACTGGGTGACATACCCGGAGGCGGTTTCGCTGACCGGCGCCACCCCGGTCCAGGTGCCCACCACCATCGACGACGGATTCAAGGTCACTCCCGAGATGCTGGAGAGGCACCGCACCGAAGCCACCAAGCTCCTCGTATTCGTGTCTCCCTCCAACCCCACCGGTGCCGTATACACGCCCGAGG
>JBKHJQ010000126.1:0-6859 GCA_046538055.1 Actinomycetota bacterium | reverse complement strand
ACGGCGGCCCTGGTCCTGGCCGGCCACGACCCGGCCGTGGCCCTGGCGGCGGTGGTCTCGGCGCATGCCGTCAAGACCGCCTACTCCCTGGTGGCGGGGGCCGTCTCCACCCTGGTCCCCTCCCCAGGCTTGTGGGGCCGGTTTCGACTGGGACGGCGGCCGCTCCCACAGAAACCCCTCTGCGCGGTGCCGCCGGAGGCCCCGGTTGTCCTGTTCCTTCCCGCTCACAACGAGGAGGAGTCCGTGGCGGAGGTCGTGTCCCGGGTCCCCGCCTCCGTCCACGGCCGACCCGTGCATTGCCTGGTCGTAGACGACGGCTCCTCCGATGCGACGGCCTCCCGGGCGGCCCGGGCGGGTGCGGAGGTGATCTCGCTGGGACGGAATCGGGGGCTGGGGGCGGCCGTGCGCCGGGGGATGGAAGAGGCACTGGAGCGCAACCCGGCGGCAGTGGCCTTCTGCGACGCCGATGGGGAGTACGGTCCCGAGGAACTGGGAACGATGGTGGCACCCGTACTGGCGGGTGAGGCCGATTACGTGGTGGGCTCCCGCTTCCAGGGCGAGATCGTGCGCATGCTGCCCCACCGTCGCCTGGGCAACCGCCTCCTGAGCCTGCTGTTGAGCTGGGTCGCCCGGCGGAGGATCTCCGATGGCCAGAGCGGGTACCGGGCCTTCTCTCCCCCGGCTGCGGCAGCCGCCGAGATCATCCACGACTTCAACTACGCCCAGGTGCTGACTCTGGATCTGCTCGCCAAAGGGATGCGATACCGGGAGGTTCCCATCACATATCGTTGGCGCACCGCCGGCCGATCGTTCGTCCGGCTGGGCCGCTACCTGAGGTCAGTGGTCCCGGCCGTGTACCGGGAGCTCAACCGGGCCTGATTCAGTCCTCCACCACATGCCGGGCGAACCGCTCCCGGGCCTCTGCCCAGGCCTCCCGGTCGAAGTCCAGGGTAGGGCCGACCGAGGCCACCGCGTCCCGGGCCATGGCCAGGGCGTGGTGGGTGTTGTCGTGGGCGAAGAGGCCCTGGCGGCCGAACGTCACCAGCCCGGGCATCCCCTCCAGCCAGTCGGAGACCCGGGTCATGGCGGCCTCCGCCCCCACCCGATAGACCGGGTAGGCATGATCCAGCCGGGAGACCTCCACCCGCTCTCCCGGGTCGGGCAGGCCAAGTCCCCTGATCGCAGCCCGCAGGTCCGTCCCCAGAGTCTCCCGGGGGGCGGACCACACCGGATCGTGGCGATCACAGGGGATCTCCACGCAGATGACGGACTGCCCGGGCGGGTCCGTCGGGGAGGAGCGGTAGTTCTTGGGCTCTGAGATCCGGGTGAAGGGGACGTCCTCGGCTGGGAAGTAGTGGGCGTCGTACGGCGTCCACTGAGGCGTGGGCACCGTGAGGTAGACGAGGATCATGGCCCGGGAGGTGAGGGCCGAGGCCGCTTCCGCCACATCGGGAGGTGGTCGCAACATCCTGGCCAGCACGGAGATGGGGAGGGTGGACAGGACCAGGCGCGCCGGGAGGGTCCCGGCTGACGTGGAGATCTCCCACCCGTCCTCCGTCCGCTGCAGGCCGCTGACGCTCTCCCCCAGCCGCATGCCGACTCCGGCCTCCTCCGCCGCCCGGGCCAGGCCGGCGGGTATCCCTCCGAACCCGTCCTCGGGGTAGTAGAAGGTCCTTCCCGAGTCACCGGAGAGGGCACGCCGGAGGAGCGCCAGAGGAGTCTGGGCCCCTATCCGCCGTCGGGCCTGCTCGCCGGACAGGCGGGAGGGGTCCACTCCCCAGATCTTGCGGGCATAGGGGAAGTAGAAGAGCTCGCCCATGCGCCGGCCCAGGCCTCCTGCCACCACATCCTCGAAGGTGGCTCCCGAGGATGGGCGGGTGGCCGCCGCAGCGGCGCCCGCGGCCAGGCGAGCGAGCTCGGAGGCCGGCAGGGCGGTGGTCACCTGCCGCAGGGAGAAGGGAAACGACAGCCAGCGGTCTCCCAGCCGGATGCGCCCCCGCCGGGTGCGTTCCTGGAGGTCGCCCGCCAGGAGCGCCCTCAGGTCCTCCAGTATGCCGGGCTCGATCGAGGGATGGAGGCGGTGACTGCCGTAGTCGACCCGCTGGCCGTCCACCGTTCTCCCTGCGGTCAGCCCACCGGGCGTCTCCTCCCGCTCGAAGAGGGTCACCTCGATCCCCCGCCGCGCCAGCAGGAGGGCGGCGTAGAGCCCGGCAGGCCCCCCGCCCAGGACGGCTGCGGTCACACCGCGGGGGCGGAACGGGCGGGAGCGGCCTCGAAGACGACGACCGGCTCACCCTCGTACAGGACGTCGACCGTGTCACCCACCTGCACCCGGGGCCGTCCCATGGCCCGGATGATGACGTCGGTGCCCGGCAGCCGCACCCGGTAGGTGGTGTCGTGGCCGTAGAAGTCGATACCGGTCACCTCGCCCCCGTTGCCCGACCGGAGCTGGAGCTCCTCGGGTCGCACCAGCACCCGGCAGGCGCCCTCGGCCCAATCCGCCAGCGGAAGCATGCCGAGAGGCGACTCCGCCTTGTCCCCTTCCCCCTCCACGTCCAGGAGGTTGGCCTCACCCACGAAGGCGGCTACCCAGGGATCGACCGGCCGGGAGTAGACGGCGTCGGGATGGCCCTGCTGACGGATCACGCCGTGGTTCATCACCGCCACCTCGTCGCCCAGCACGAAGGCCTCTTCCTGGTCGTGGGTGACGAAGAGGGTGGTCATTCCGATGTCACGCAGAAGGGCATGCGTGTCGGAGCGAACCCGGGCGCGGAGGGCGGCGTCCAGGTTGGAGAACGGCTCGTCCAGGAGTATCGCCTCGGGCCGGGGTGCGATGGCCCGGGCGATCGCCACCCGCTGCTGCTGCCCGCCCGACAGGGTATGGGGCATGCGGGGACCGAAGCCGCCCAGCCCCACCAGGTCCAGGGTCTCCTCCACCCGGCCGGAGCGACGCGCCTCCCGCGGCAGGCCGTAGCCCACGTTCTCGGCCACGTTCAGATGCGGGAAGAGCGCCCAGTCCTGGAAGACCATGCCGGTGCGGCGGCGCTCGGGGGGGAGATGGAAGCCGGGACCGGCCAGCTTCCGATCACCCAGCCGGACGGATCCCTCATCGGCCGTCTCCAACCCGGCGATGATCCGCAGGAGGGTGGTCTTTCCGCAGCCGCTCGGGCCCAGGAGAGCCAGGGTGGAGCCCTTCTCCACCTTCAGGTCCACACCGGATAGGATGGGCTGGCTCCCGAAGGCCTTCACGAGGCCCTCGATCACGAGTCGACCGGGCTCGCCGGCCCTTTCCTGACTGGCCATGTCCGTCACAGAGCGATCCTATCGTCAGGGTCCCCGTACCCAAACCGTACGGCCTTCCTAACGGCACTCATGTCGCCTGCACCTCCGCCTCCGGGCCCGGCTCGTAGGTGTGGTAGGCGGCAGTAGGTCCGGTCCGCCCTCGCCGCAGGTAGAGGACGACGGGTATGAGCGCCACGGCCACGATGAGAAGGGCCGGAACCGCGGCCGACTCCCAGCGGGACTCCGACGCCAGCTCCCACACCCACACCGCGGCGGTGGTGAACCCGAAGGGCCGGATCAGGAGAACGATGGGCAGCTCCTTCAGGACGTCCACCATCACCAGCACCAGTCCGGCCACGGCTCCCGTCCGCGCCAGCGGGAGGTGGATTCGGCGCAGGATGGCACGGGGTCCGGAGCCGAGCGTATGAGCGGCGTCCACCACGCTGGGGGTGATCGACTCCAGGCTGGCGTCCACCGACCCGTATGCCACCGCCATGAAGCGAACCGTGTAGGCGTACACGAGACCCAGCAAGGATGCCAGCACGGCGGCCACCTCCCCTCCTGCCACCAGGTCCGTGGCTGCTCCGATCATCATCAGCACGCCGATTGCGACTACCGGCCCGGGCACGGCATAGCCCACCGCGGTGAGGTGCCGGGCCCGGAGGGCGAGCGGTGAGCCACTGAGACGGGCCCCGCCCGCCACCAGCACCGCCACCGTCACGCAGGCCAAGCCGGTCACGAACGCAACGCCCAGGCTGTTGCTCAGGGTCTCCAGCACCCGTCCCATCTCCACGCCGACGGTGGAATCGAGCGCCCACACTCCCAGCTGGAGGACGGGTATCCCCACCGCCGAGGCGAGCACCAGGCCGCAGACGGCACTGGCCGCCACGGATCGCCAGCCCCGCAACCGGCCCCGCTCGAAATCCCGGGCCGAGCCCCGCTGATGGAAGCGGAGCCCGCCTCTCATCACCCGTTCCAGCCCGATCACCACCAGGGCCACAACCAGCACCAACCCGGCCAGCTCCACCGCCACGTCCCGGTTGAACATGCCCCGCCACACCTGGTAGACGCCGACCGAGACTGTGTCCACGTTGAAGTACTGCACGGTGGCGAAGTCGGTCAGGGTCTCCATCATCACGATGGCCAGCCCGGCGGCCAGAGCGGGACGGATGAGGGGGAGAACAACCCGGCGGGCAGCTCGCAGACGGCCGTCACCCAGGAGGCGGGCGGTCTCGAAGGTGGCCGGCACCTGCTGGCGGAGGGCGGCACGGGCCAGGACGAACACGTAGGGGTAGAGGGTCAGGGACAGCACTATCACGGCCCCGGGGATGGAACGGACATCGGGGAACCACATGTCGGGCCCGAACAGCCCCCGCAGCGCGGTCTGCACCGGACCGGGGAAGTCGAAGACGGCCAGGAACACGAACCCGAGGATGTAGGCCGGCATCGCCAGCGGGAGCACCATGGCCCAGCTGAACACGCCCACTCCCGGGAAGTCGTAGGCCGTCACCAGCCAGGCCAGGCCGGCGCCCAGAACCAGGGTCCCCGCCGCCACGCCCAGGAGAAGCAGGGCGGTGGTGACCAGCATCTCCGGCAGGGGACCAGACCAGAGCTGGCTCCACGCCTCCCCCGAGGGGGTCAGCGAGCCCAGGCCCACCAGCACGATGGGAACGAGGAGGAGGGCAACTGCCGTCAATGTGACGGCGACCCAGACTGGCCGGCGCCCGCGGGGGGAGACGAGATCAGTCGTAGCCGACCTCGTTCATCAGTCGGATCGCATCGCCGTTGAGGGCGGCGAACTCCGAGGCGTTGAGCGAGTCCTCGCGGAACGTGCCCCACTCCCGCACGAGAGGAGGAGGCTCCACGTCGGGGTTGACGGGATACTCGTGGTTCCCGTAGACGAAGGCCTCCTGACCGTTGGTGGCCAGCCACTCGATCAGCTCTGTGGCCAGGTCGGGATCGTCGGCGTTGACGGCCACCCCCGCCCCGGAGATGTTGACGTGCACTCCCCTTCCGTCCTGGTTGGCCCAGAAGGGCCGCACCGGGAACGAGGGATCGTCCTCGATCAGCCTGGCCAGGTAGTAGTGGTTGGTGATGCCCACGTCGCAGCCTCCCGCTGCGATGGTCTCCAGGATGCGGACGTCGTTGGGGATGATGTCCACGTCGTTGTCGACCCAGCCGCCCACCACCTCCCGGGCGCCCTCGAAGCCGTGGTGGGCGATGAGGCTGGCCACCAGGGACTGGGTGTACACATTGGCGGCGTTGCGCATGCAGATCCTCCCTTCCCAGCGAGGATCGGCCAGGTCCTCATAGGTGGACAGCTCCTCGGGGTCGACCCGGTCGGGGTGGAACATGATGGTACGGACCCGCTTGGACAGGCCCACCCACAACCCGTCGGGGTGGCGGAGGTTGTCGGGCACTGCGTTGGTGAGGGCGTCCGAGCCCGCCGGCTGCAGGAGGCCGGCCTCAGCCGCAATCTGGAGGTTGGCGGCGTCGACGGTCATGAAGACATCGGCCAGGCTGCTCTCGCCTTCGGTCTCCAGGCGCTCCCGCAGCTCGGCGTCGCCTCCGAACAGGAACTCCACCGAGATGTCGGTGTCCTCGGCGAATTCCTCGAATGCCTCCTCCAGGTCGTAGTGGCGTCCGGAGTACACCCGGACCGCGTCCTCATCGCCTGTCAGGGAATCGACGACGCCACAGGACGTCAGGATCGAGGCGAGAAGGACCACTATGGGGACGAGGGGGGTTCTCCGAGGCATCTCCATCCAGGTTCTCCGCCGCAGCGGCCTAGTCTTTGCCTACCCTCACACCGAACGGTAGGCAGGCCTAACGGCCTCGCATCCTATTTCCACTACTTGGATAGGGCAAACCTGGCGGGTCAGTTGCCCCACCCCCGGCGGAGGCTGAAATAGGAGAGAACGAAGAAGCCCGCCGCCAGCACCGTGTGGACGGCCTTGAATGCGAGGGACTGCTCCCCCGACCAGACCGACACCAGCGACCGCAGCCAGATCCCCACAGACCACGCCGCGAAGAGCGTGAGCACCCACCGCTGGAGGCCACCTCCCCCTGTCGCCGCCAGCACGACGACCGCCGCGGCACCCACAAGGAGAGACCCGCCGATCCGCAGCCAGTTGCCCAGATCCTGCTCGCTCTGGGTGAGGAGGCGGATCCGGCCGCCCCACGAGAGAAGCGTCCAGACACCGATGGCCACCGCGAGTACGGTCCGGGTGATCATGGTCGGGATGGTAGGAGTGCGAGGATGGGGACATGAACGGTGTGATCCTGGCCGGAGGCCGCAGCCGCCGGATGGGTACCGACAAGGCGACCTATGCCGTGGCCGGGCGTCCGATGCTGGACTGGGTGGCGGCGGCCATGGGACAGGCATGTGACCGCGTCGTGGTGGCCGGACACCAACAGGAGACCGGGGGCCTGGAGGTGATAGCCGACCCGGGGCGACCCCACCGGGGCCCCCTGGCCGGGCTGGTGGCGGCCCTGCACCGCTTCCCCGGACAGCCACTGGCCGCCGTCGCGGTGGACCAGCCCTGGGTCCGGGCCGGGACCCTCCGCCGTCTGGGGG
>JBKHJQ010000125.1:0-6874 GCA_046538055.1 Actinomycetota bacterium | reverse complement strand
CCCCTGGACGGCGCACCGGCTCCGGACGACTGATATCCCGATCTAGGGGCTCTCGAGTGCTCCCAGGTCGGGGGCGGCGTCCCGCCGGTTGCCGAGGATGTCGTCCGTCGGGGCGTGGGAGAGGTCTCCCCCGTCGATCACGGGGCTCTCGGGCGGGACCCGGCCGTAGCTCTCCACCAGATGGAGGAACAGACGGCGGATGCTCGAATCGCCGCTGGGGAAGGACGAACCGTCCCAGATGATCGCCTCCACCCGGGAATGGTCGTAGGGGAGGAGAGGGTCGGCCACCACACCTGCGGGGTCTTCTCCGGGGTTGGCGGGACCGCTCTCGTCCAGGGGGCCGCCGCCGTTCCAGTACAGGTTCCCCTCCAGGTGGATGCCTCCTTCCTGGCCGTTCGTGAAATCTCCCATCGTGCCGGTGGGGTCGGCGAACACGTTGCCCCGGAACACGATCGCCTCGTTGGGTCGGTTCTCCCCCTTGCGGTCGAAGAAGGCGGCGTAGGCCCCCGAAGGTAGGTCCCCCACCACGGTGTTGTGGCGGAAGGTGACGTCCTTCACCCCCGCGGCGGCGAAGGCCGCCGTGGCGTAGGACGGAGAGTTCCCCACCAGGAGGTTGTTCTCCACGGTCACGTCCACGGCTTCGAAGTAGGGCTTGCCGTCGTTGCCGACCTGGACGAACGTCTCCCGCCCACCCTGCCAGTTGAGGAAGATGTTGCGTCCGATCCTCACCCTGCGGCTACCCAGCTCCTCGCCGGTGGCGCTCGAGTCCTTCACCACGATGAACGCCTTGGTGTCCTCGCCGTCCTCCCGGCCTGAGGCACCGAAGTCGTTGGAGAAGACGTTGTCTGTGATCACGATGTCCTGGACCCCGTTCACGTCGATGTGCTGCTCCCGAGGGGCCTGGTTGTAGAACACGTTCCCCTGAACGGTGACGAAACGGGCCCCGGAGCGGATCTTGAGGAGGTCGTCCTCGTAGGAGTCGTGGATGATGTTGTCCCGTATGGTGATCCGCTCGGAATCGAAGTCGTTGGCGTCCTCCACGTTGAGGATCACGCCCCGGGAGCCGGGACCGTCCTGGGACAGCTCGAACCCCTCGACGACCACGTCGCGGGCGCCCTGGATGTCCAGCACCGTCCCGTCGCCCATCAGCCTGGCCCGATGGGGCTCCACCGACACGAGGATGGCCGGGCCGGTGAAGCGGCGGTCGATCCTCGTCCCCCGATAGGTGCCGGGCTCCACCTCCACGCGACAGCCGGTGAGGGGGATGGTCTCCAGGGCATGCTCCAGGGTCGCCCAGGGTCGTGACTCGGATCCGCTCGCCCCGTCGCTCCCTTCCCCTGAGACACGGCGGGTGCAGGCGGGAGCCGGTTCTGTCGTATCTGCTCCGGTGGTGATGGTGAGCGGCGCCATGGTCCCGGGAGGGGCGGAGTCGGTCCGGCAGGCGGTGAGGGCCACCAGGATGAGCGACGCCCAGGCGAGGATGGCACCCCTGGCTTTCATCTCGGCCGGCCTCGGATCAGATGCCCCATGTGTCGGGGACGCTCGCATCCCGCCTGGCGGACGTGTATGGGACAATTGACCCGTTGCGGCCTGCCATGGCGTGGCTACGGTACGACAGGACCCGGGCAAGACGCGGGACTGGGTTCGTGTCACGGGCGACGCGAGGGAGTCAGGGAGGCTTCGGAATTGAGGCATATGGGGCGGAGCCCGCATCGTCGTCATCATCCAGAGCAGGGTGGTGGGGTGTGACGCAGGGCCCGGTTTTCGTCGCAGGCATGGAGAGGAGCGGGACCAGTCTCCTCTTCGCCTTGCTGGGATCGCATCCCGACATCGCCATGACGCGCCGCACCAACCTGTGGCGGTACGTGTACGGCCAGTACGGCGACCTGGCCGACCCCCGGCAACTGGATCGGTGCCTGGCAGACCTGCGCCGCTACAAGCGCCTGGTGGTTCTCGATCTCGACTTCGATTCCCTCCGGCGCCAGTTCGGGGCGGGGCCACCCACCTATCCCCGCCTCTTCGAGTTGATCTGGCGTCAGGTGGCCGACCGGGAGGGAAAGCCCCGCTGGGGCGACAAGTCGCTCATGACCGAGCGCTTCGCCGACCTCATATTCGACTCGTACCCGGGGGCCCGCATCCTCCACATGATCCGCGATCCCCGAGATCGCTTCGCCTCGGTCCAGGCCCGGTGGGGGAACCGGCTGGGTGGTGTGGGGGCAGGAGCCGCCGAGTGGATGCAGTCGGCCCACCTGGCCCTCTCAAATCAGCGCCGGCACCCTCACGGCTACCGGGTCGTCCGCTACGAGGACCTGGTCTCGGACCCGGAAGGGGCCCTGGGTGGGGTATGCGAGTTCATCGATGCACCCTGGTCCGATCGGATGCTGGAGATGACGGGCGCCGGGGAGTTCCGGGAGGCAGGAGGCAACAGCTCGTATGGCCGGCGCCGGCCGGGGGCGATCTCGCCCGATTCCATCGGCAGGTACAGAACCGTCCTCCACCCGACTCAGGTCGAGTTCCTGGAGCTCACCACAGGGGAGACGATGCGCCGGCTGGGCTATCTTCCCGGCGGAGCATCCGCCCCCAGGACGTGGGGCAGGGCCCGCTACCCGATGGAGACGCTCCGCTACGTCGGCTGGCAGGCCCGGGAGGCCATCCGGGCTCGGCGGTCGGGCGGAGGGATTCCCGGTTACCGCCTTTTGGAGGTGAGCAGCACGTGAGCTGGGGTCCCACCGGGGGTGTGGGTTCCGTGGAGCGGCTCCGGGGTCTCCCGGCCGTTGCCCTGGGGGTGCTGGGCGTGGCGCTGGCAGGTCTGGTGGTCGCGTTCATCTCGGTGGGGATGTGGTACCTGTCGGTGGTGGTCCTGGTGGCCGGACCCGCCTTCTATCTCCTCAACCGCTACCCCTTCGTGGGGGTGATGGTGTGGGTGGCCATCGCTCCCCTCCTGATGGCGGGAGAGGGTGGGGTGGAGCGCCGGATCTACTGGCTCATCCACCGGGCCCTCCCGGTGGGGACGCTGCTGGTGATCCTCGTGGCACGCTGGATCGGGGTTCGCAAGGACAGGTTCCCCAAGCTGGGCTGGCCGGAGGCGATGATCGGGGGCTATCTCCTCTTGACCGTCATCTCCATCGCTTACCGGTCCCTGGATACGGTCGCCACCTACATCTACATGTACGACCACGTCCTGGTCCCGCTCTGTGTCTACATGCTCGTGAGGCTCCTGGCGCCGAAGGACGAGGACTTCCGCCGGATGATGCCGGTGATCGTCTTCCTCCTCATCAGCCAGGCCCTCATCGGGGCGCTGGGATGGATCGCACCGGAGGTGCTTCCCGGATCCTGGAACAACCGGGAGTCGCGGGCCACCGGGACCTTGCGCCACCCCAACGTCTACGGTGTCACCCTCCTGTTCGCCGGCCTCTACCTGGCCCACTACGGGCAGCAGGTGAGGGACCGGCCGGGCTTGCGCCGGGTCACGCTCCTCCTGTTCGGGGGGGCGGTGGTGATGGCGGTGGCGACTCTGTCGCGGGCTACCTGGCTGGCGACGTTCGTGGTCCTGGCCGGAATGCTCCTCATCTACCGCCGGCCCACCCGCCGCCTCCTGGTCGGGCTGGCGGCCCCGGTTCTCGTGGTGGGCCTCCTGGGAGGGGTCTTCTCCGATGCCGCCCAGGTCCTGGGCCAGCGACTCTTCTCGGAGACGTCGGAGGAGTCGGCCCTGGCCCGGCTGCCCGTCGTAGTGGCATCCCTGCGGATGATCGAGAACCGGCCCCTGTTCGGATGGGGCTACGAGAACTTCGACCGCTACGACCAGAGCTTCCAGAGCTCCATCCAGGGCCTCTACGTCCCCGACAAGGACCACGCCTCCCACAACCTGTTTCTCACGCTGGGGGCGGAGTCGGGACTGATCGGGCTCTTCCTCTACATAGGCCCCGCCCTCTGGTGGCTGGCCAGGTCGCCGTCGGGAATGCGTCACCTGCCATCCTCGGGGTTCCGGAGCAGGAAGCTGGTCCAGATCCTGTGGCTGGCCCTGGCAGCCCAGGTGATCGTCTACAACTTCTCCAACCTCCGGGTGGCGTTCGGCCTGGGGGTGTGGTGGCTCACCGTCGGTCTCCTGGCGACGGCATGCGACTGGCGGGACGACGTCGCCGACGAAGCGGAGAAGGACGTGGAGCGGCGGATCGCGGTGCTCCGCTCCCGCCAGGACGGGTCCCGGCCATGACCCGGGCCCGGCTGGAGCGCATGTGGGTGGGGCTGGCCAACTCGCACTCGATGAGAAGGCTGCGTCGCTCGGCGCCACTGCAGAGGCTGGCCTCGCTCTCCGCCGCCCGGGACCTGGACATGCGCCGGCGGCGCCTGGTGGCCCGCCGGGAGGGGCGGCGCCATCCAGACCGCTTCGACCATCTGGAGGCTCTGTGCCTGTTCGTGGGCCACACCAAGAGCGGGGGGACGCTGCTGGGGGCCATGATCGATGCTCACCCCCAGGCGGTGGTAGCCGACGAGGTGGACGTGCTCCGCCACCTGGAAGCCGGGCTCAGTCGCCGCGAGATACTCGACCTGCTGGTGAGGAACGCCCGCCGCGAAGCGCTGAAGGGCCGTGTGACGGCACGACGCCTGGGGGGCTACTCGCTGGCGGTTCCCTCCCAGTGGCAGGGAAGCTATCGGGAGATTCAGGTGGTGGGGGAGAGCCGGGCCGGGCCCACCACCCGCCGGCTGGGGAGCGGCCCGGGCGGTCTGGAGGCGCTGCGGGAGCTGGCGGCTCCGGCCCGGCTTCGCCTCGTCCACGTCGTGCGCAATCCCCTCGATCCCATCGCCGCCATGGTCCGGCGGGGAGGCAGGACGGTGGAGTCGGCGACCGCCGACTACGCGGCGCAGGCGGAGCGGCTGGAGACCGTCCGCTCCCGGCTGGAGCCGGACGAGCTCATCACCGTCCGCTACGAGGAGCTGGTGGGAGACCCCCGCCTCCATCTCTCACGGGTGCTCGGGCATCTGGGGCTGGAGGCGAGAGAGGATCACCTGGGGGCGTGCGCCACGCTGGTCGATGCCCGCAGGAGCCGGGAGAGGGAATGGATCCAGTGGTCCCCGGCCCAGATCGAGGGAGTGGCGAAGGTGGCGGAGGGGCATGGGTTCCTCGCTCCCTACCGGAGCCACGTGGGATCGGGAGAGGGTCCGGGAGGCTGCTGATGGCGGCTTCCCTCCACCAGCGGGGTGCTCCTTCCCGGGGCCGGCGCCAGCCTCTCATCGTCGAGATGATCGGTACCCCCGGGTCCGGCAAGACGACGGGGTCACCTGGGATCCACGCCGCCCTGCGGCGGGCGGGATGGGACACCCACACTCCCGAGGGCGGGGCCCGGGTGGTGGTGGGACGGACCGCCCTGGGCCGGAGGGTGACGCGGCTGGAGCGCGATCGGGCTGTGTCGGTGATCCTGTGGCGTCTCTATCTGCTCCATAGGTGGGTGGCCATGGTCCGGGCCGTGATCCGCCGACCGGGGCACTTCCTGGGTGTGATCCGATACCAGAGCCGCCGACCGGCCGGGGCGCTGGTCCGGCGGCGACGGGTCCTGTACTGGTATCTGCGCACGGTGGGCGCCCAGGAGTTCTTCCGGCGCCACGCCCACCCCGGGGAGGCGATCGTGTTCGAGGAGGGTCGTGTCCACCGGGTCGTGCAGCTATTCAGCTCCCCCGTGGATGCGGCGTCGCCCACCGACGTGCGTCGGTGCCTGGCGGGAGTCCCCCGGCCGGACCTGGTGGTGGCGCTGGCGTGCCCCGTTCCGGTGTGTGTGCGGCGGGTTCGCTCCCGGGGGGTGTGGGACCGTCTCAGCGGCCTGAGCGAGGAATCGCTGGCGCGCTTTGTGGCCAACGCCGGCCGGGTGGTGGAGGAGACGGTCGACTTCCTGGCCGCGGATGGATGGAGCCTGGTGGAGGTGGACGGCGAGTCGGTGACTGCTGCCACGCTGGAGAGCCGGGTCGGCAAGGCAGTGGCGGCGGCGCTGGCGTCCCCCGGGGAGGGGCGGGTCCCCGCCCGGATGCTCTACGGCTCGGTTCTTCCTCGTCCCCGTCAGCTCGTGAGGAGAGCACGGGGCAGGGTGTCGGCTCCGGCCATAGCGGTTTCCACCCTCGACGTTCTCCTGGCCCAGCTGGGCGCCTCGCGCACCGGACGGGCCGGGAACCTCCCTCTGGGGCGTCGCAGCGATTCGGTGTGGGTGGGGACGGACCGGGGTCGTATGGTGGTGAGGGCTTACTCCGACCACTGGCCCGACGCCGCCATCGAGCACGAGCATTCCGTCCTCCGCTACCTGGAGGAGCAGGGCTATCCGGCGGTGCGTCTCGTCGCGGCGGCGGATGGCTCGTCGGTGTTCTCCGTGCACGGCAGGCGGATGGCGGCATTCCACTTCGCTCCCGGGACGAACCTGAACGGATCGTACATGTCCACGAGGGCTGCTCTGGACGCCATCCACCTGGCGGGAGGGCTCCTGGCCCGGCTCCACGCCGCCACGGCGGAGTTCCATCCCCGGGGAAGCCACCACCTGGAACTGGACTCCTCCGACGGCGACTCCCGGCTTCGGTCCCAGCTCCGGCTTCTCGGCGAGCTGGCGGCATCCTCCGATCATCCCGACGCCGCCGTGCTCGGAGGCCAGGCAGGCGAGGTGGCGGAGCGCCTCACCCACCTCCATGAGGTGTTGACGGCGGCGCAGCCGGAGTCTGCCGTCATCCATGGGGACTTCGGGCTCCACAACATCCTCTTCCGCCGGGACGGCACCGCCACCGTCCACGACTTCGAGCTGGCCCGCCGGGACTGGCGTGTCATAGACGTGATCGAGGCGCTGGGATCGATGCCCCGCCCGGGGCGCAGGGCGCTCCTGGCTGGGTACCGGCTGGAAGT
>JBKHJQ010000124.1:0-6918 GCA_046538055.1 Actinomycetota bacterium | reverse complement strand
GGTGGGACCAGCAACAAGGTGGGCTCGCCCCGGCCGTGCACCTCGTAGTGGAGCTGGACGCCGTCCCGGCGGACGACGCCTTCCCGGTCGGGAAGACGCGCCCTCATGGCGCCAGCCCCGTCAGGAAGTCGCGGAGCAGCAGGTTGAACCGCACCGGGTCACGCAGGTTGGGCATGTGGCCCGAGCCTTCCATCGACACCAGGGTCCCCCCCGTGAGCCGGGCCGCTTCCACCCCGTTGTCGTACGGCTGGATCCGATCCTCCGTCCCGTGCACCACCAGGGTGGGGCAGTCCACCCCGGCCACGGCCTCCGGCCAGGTGAGGCCGGCCGCGTCCTCCAGGGAGGGCTTGTGGGCGTCGGCGATCAAGACCTCGGGATGGGTCTCGCTCGCCCACTCCACCGCGTCCTCCCGAGGCTTGGTGGAGTGCGCTTCGGGCAGGCACTGGCGGAAGAAGAACTGGGTGAAGTCGGCGTAGTGATCCAACCAGTAGGAGGCGTTGTACCTCTCCCAGCCATGGGGCTCATCCGGATAGGGCTCCAGGAACCGCTCGACGATCCGGGCCCGCTCGGGAACCGGCGGGGAAAGGGGGATGGACGGTCCCACCAGCACCAGACCCAACACCCGCCGGGGATGGAGCCCGGCGAGACGGACTGCGTAGGCCGCGCCCAGCGACAGCCCCACCACCAAGGCCCGGTCCACCCCGCAGGCATCGAGCACAGCCACCGCATCGGCCGCATAGGAGTCGGCCGAGTAACGGGCGGGGTCGGTGGCCCGATCCGAGTTCCCGTTTCCGGGACCGTCGTAGGTGATCACCCGGTGGCGGCGGGACAGGTACGGCACCTGCAGCTTCCAGAACCGGGAGTGGACGATGGTCCAGGTGGGCAGCAGCAGCACCGTCGGCTCCCCGGAGCCGAACACCTCGTAGCCGATGCGGACACCGGCCCGCTCGACGTGCCCTCGCGTGTCGGGGTACCTAGCCCTCACCGGACTCCTCCAATACCCGTATGACCTCGCCGACCCGGCGCAGGGCACTGCGCATGGGAAGCTCCCGCTCCTCGAAGCCCAACAGGATCATCTCCTCGGCCCCCAGGAAGGAGGCGCCCACCAGCACCGCCAGCTCCCGGGGAGTGAAGGGCATCACCCCGCCCAGGCGCCGCGATGCCTCCTCCGCCACTTCGGTGAGCAGCTCGAACCAGCCCCGGAGATCGTCCCTCACCTCGGAGGCGACCTCCTCCTCCGACCAGCCCACCGCCGTCATCTCCTGCAGCACCCGCACGTAGCCGGAGCGGAGGTCGTCCTCCAGGAAATCACAGGCCTGCTCCCACCGCTTCCACAGCGGCATCTCCTGGCCGTACATGCCTTCCTGTCGCTGCAGCAGGAGGCGGTTCTCCTCCGCCAGGACCTCCAGTATCAGGTTGCGCTTGGAGCGGAAGTGGTAGTGGATCTGGCTGAGGGGCACCCCCGCCCACTCGGCGATCCTGCGGGTGGAGAGGCCGGCATAGCCCACCTCCAGCAGCGCCTCCTTGGCGGCGGCCAGGATCGATTCCCGAGTCCGGGGTTCCACGCTCACCGGTCAGCTCCATGCAACTCCTGCTCCTCTCACGCCACTGGTTCGGTCGATCGACCGATATTGTGACCAAAGGCCCTACTGCCTGTCAAGTGATTCCGTGTCGGGACCCGGTGCGTACCCCGGAGGGAGCCACGGGCGGGATGCGAGGAGACCGGGTACCGTGTGGGGATGCTCGACTTCATGTGGGGATACGTGATGGGCCAGAGGTCGGCCTCCCAGGCGGCCTCCTTCGCCCGCTCGGCCGGGACGGCCGACGCCATGACATCCCGTATGCGCATGCTCGATGTGGACGAGCGTATCGACCGGCTCGTCCTCCTGGTGGAGGCGATGTGGTCGCTGCTGCGGGAGCAGGGCTTCTCGGACGAGGAGCTGGCCGAGAGGCTCATGGAGCTGGATCAGGCCGACGGCAGCCTGGACGGCCGGCGGGTCGCCCCGCCCAGCACCTGTGCGAGCTGCGGCTCCAAGGTGGCGGCGGGACTGGCCGCCTGCCAGTTCTGTGGGGCGGCGGTGCCCACCGACGCCACCCCCTTCGAGTCTCTGTGAAGGCCTCAGCCCCGGGAGCGAGCGTGGGCGGCCCGCCGGCCCCGGCGCGTGGCGGCCACCTGCTGCTCTCCCCCGTCGACCCTCTGCTCCACCCCGTGCTCGTCGATGAAGCCGATCAGCCGGAAGTAGCTGTTGCAGGCGTCGCAGACGATGTGGGTGAGCGAGTAGCTCTGGAGGAACTCCTCGACCGTCTGGATATCGCCCGCTCCCACCGTCGCGCTGCGACGGTCGGGCGGGCATGCGCACTCGATGAAGAAAGCCAGCACCGCCCGCGGCAAGCTAGATGCGGTCGGCTCGATCGGCCGTAGGTCGATCGTCCGGTTCCTCTCTCAGGTCTTCAGGCGGTACCGGCGCATGGTGAGCGGCCCGAACACCGCCACCAGGGCGGCGCTGATCACCAAGACGGTGGTGATCTCGCCTCCCACGGGAGCGCCGTGCATGAGCCCGCGGGCGGCGGTCACCAGGACAGTGATGGGGTTCACGTCCACGAAGGCCTGCAGCCACTCGGGCATGGTCTCGGGCTGGACGAACACGTTGCTGATGAACGTCAGGGGAAACAGCACCATCATCGACGTCCCCATCAGAGCGTTCTCGGAGCGCATGACCAGTCCGAGGAGGGTCCAGATCCAAGACAGGGCGAAGGAGAAGACGAGGAGCAGCGCCACCGCCGCCACCACGCCCGTGGCGCCGGCCCGCGGCCGGAATCCGAGGATCAGGCCCACCGTCAGCATCACCCCCGCCGCCATCGTGTAGCGCACGGCATCGGCCAACAGCGCCCCCACCAGGGGTGAGGGCCGCCACACCGGGAGGGAGCGGAAACGGTCGTGGACGCCCTTCTCGATGTCCCGGTTGAGCACCAGGCCGGTGTACATCGTGATCATCGCCACCGTCATGACCAGTATCCCCGGCAGTACCTCCTGGAGATAGGTCCGGGTGTCTCCCGCCAGCGCTCCTCCGAACAGGTAGGTGAACATGAGGAGGAACATGATGGGGAAGGCGGTGACGTCGAAGAGCTGCTCGGGGACATGCTTGATCTTCAGCATGGCCCTCCACAGGAAGGTGAGCGAAGTGGTCACCGGAGAGGGACGTGGCGGGCGGGCACGGCTGGCCAGGGCCGACCGCAGGACGTGTTCGTTCACGGTGTCGGGCATCGGGGTCGTCATACCGGGGCCTCCTCCGTCAGGGGGCCGGTGGGGTCGTCGGTGTCCTGGGGCTCGGCCGGCCGCCCGGTCAGGGCCAGGAAGACCTCGTCCAGCGTGGGCTGGCCGAGGGCGAAGTTGGCCACGGTCAGGTCGGAGCGGGACAGCTCGTCCAGGGCCCGGGCCGCCAGCCTCGAGTCGGTGAGCCGGGCCGTGAGCGCGGCCGGATCCGACTCGGTTCGGATCTGCACCCCCAGCACATCGGCCAGGAGCCGGGCGGCTGCGGGCCGCTCCTCGGGGTGGAGCATCCTGACATGGAGTGCACCCGCCCCCACCGAGGCCTTGAGATGGCTGCTGGTGCCCTCGGCTATAACCTTGCCGTGGTCGAGAACCGCGATGCGGTCGGCGAGCTGATCTGCCTCGTCCAGGTACTGGGTCGTGAGCAGGACGGTGGTGCCCTCGGCCACCATCGCCCGCACCACCTCCCATACCTGGTTGCGGCTGCGCGGGTCGAGACCGGTGGTGGGCTCGTCCAGGAAGATCAGGTCGGGAGTCACCACGATCGACGCCGCTATGTCGATCCGACGTCGCATCCCGCCGGAGTACTTCTTGACCTGGCGATTGGCCGCCTCCTCCAAGGAGAAGGCCTCCAACAGCTCTCCTGCCCGCTCCTTGGCCGCGCCCCGGGAGTAACCCCACAGGCGGGACAGGAGAACCAGGTTCTCGAACCCGGTGAGGTCCTCGTCCACGGAGGCGAACTGGCCGGTCATGCTCACCCGGCTGCGGACGGCATCGGGTTCGGCGACGACATCGTGGCCGAAGACCCGGGCGTTGCCCCCGTCGGGGCGCAGCAGGGTGGCCAGCATCCGGATCACGGTGGTCTTCCCGGCGCCGTTGGGCCCCAGGACGCCGTAGATCATCCCGGTAGGGACCTGCATGTCCACTCCGTCCACTGCCCGGGTGGATCCGAAGTGCTTCACCAGCGCTTCAGTCTCGATCGCCGGGCCTCTCGTACCCGCAGGCTCGGCTCCCGGACGGCTGCTGTCTGCGGTCATGGGTGTCTCTCTCCTTCGATTCTCCAGAGGTGCTGGAACGCTAGATCTTCGAGTTTGCTTGAAGTCAAACCCGGGTGCCGGGGATTTTCCGGTCCAGGAGGTGTGACTGCATCTCGGGGGCGAACTGATCGCTGAGACGGCGGATCGCGGAGGACCATTGGCCGAGGAGCGAGTCGACAGGCGGGCAGGACCGTCCTAGCGTCGAGCGCCGCATGGATACCAACGACATTCTCATCGAGGCCTTCGGGCGGATCCGTGGCCTGGTTCACCGCGTGGCGGAGGGCGCCTCCCAGGACCTGCTCACGTACCGTCCCGATCCCGACGCCAACTCCATCGCCTGGCTGGTGTGGCACCTAACCCGGGTGATGGACGACCACGTCTCCGAGCTGGCCGACGCCGAGCAGGAATGGATGACAGGCGGGTGGGCCGACAGGTTCGGACTCTCGTTCGATCCCACCGAGACCGGCTACGGGCACTCCAGCGAGAAAGTGGGAGAGGTGAGGCCATCCGCCGAGCTGCTCATCGGCTATCACGAGGCCGTGCAGGACTCCTCGATCTCCTATCTGGGCGGCCTCGACCCCGCCGAGCTGGATCGGATCGTGGACCGAAGCTGGGATCCGCCGGTGTCCGTGGGCATCCGCCTGGTGAGCGTGATCGGCGACTCCCTCCAGCACCTGGGGCAGGCCGCCTACGTGAAGGGGATGTTCGAGCGCCGCTAGGCAATTCCCCAGCAGGCGACCAACATGGGAGCCCGGAGGGGAAGCATGTCCGATCATCAGAATCACCATCCCACTCCCACCCGGGAGGGGTCTGAGACCGAGCGAGCGGGCCAAGGCCACGACGGCGGAGGCCACGACAAGCACGCCGGTCACAGCGTGGCGATGTTCCGGGACCGCTTCTGGCTGTCGCTGGCCCTGAGCGCCCCGGTCGTCTTCTACAGCGACATGATCCAGGAGTGGTTCGGCTATACCGCTCCCTCCTTCCCCGGATCCGAGCTGATTGCCCCGGTGCTGGGCACGGTCATCTTCGTCTACGGGGGCATGCCCTTCCTGCGCGGCGCCGTCCAGGAGGCGGCCGACCGCCAGCCGGGGATGATGCTCCTCATCGGGATGGCGATCACTGTCGCGTTCCTGGCTTCTGTCACCACCACCTTCGGAGTGTTCGACCTGGACTTCTGGTGGGAGCTGGCCGCCCTGATCGTGGTGATGCTCCTGGGCCACTGGATGGAGATGCGGGCGATCGGGCAAGCCCGGGGCGCACTCGCCGCTCTGGCTGAGCTGCTGCCCGACGAGGCGGAGCGAGTGGTCGACGACACGACCGAAACGGTGCCGGTGTCACATCTTCAGGTGGGCGACGTCGTGCTGGTCCGTCCCGGTGCCCGGGTGCCGGCCGACGGCACGATCGTCCGCGGCGAGGTCGAGGTCGACGAATCGATGGTGACCGGCGAGTCCAAGCCGGTTGCCAAGTCACCCGGTGACGGGGTCGTGGGAGGCACTGTCGCCACCGACAACTCGATCCGGGTGGAGATCACCGCAGTGGGAGAGGACACCGCTGTGGCCGGTATCCAGCGCCTCGTGTCCCAGGCACAGGAGTCCCGCTCCCGCGCCCAGGTGCTGGCCGACCGTGCCGCCGCCCTGCTCTTCTACGTGGCGGTGGGGGCGGCGGCCGTCACCGTGGTCGTCTGGCTGGGTCTGGGCGAGACCGACCAGGCGGTGGTGCGAACGGTGGCAGTGCTGGTGATCGCCTGCCCCCACGCCCTGGGACTGGCCATACCCCTGGTCATCTCCATCTCCACCGGGATGGCGGCCCGCAACGGGATCCTGGTGAAGGATCGCATGGCGGTGGAGGCGATGCGCAGCATCGACGTGGTCCTCTTCGACAAGACCGGAACTCTCACCAAGGGATCCCATCAGGTGAAGTCGGCGGCGGCGGCCGACGGCGACGAGGACCGGCTCCTGGCGCTGGCGGCGGCCGCCGAGTCGGAGTCCGAGCATCCCCTCGCCCGGGCGATAGTGGAGGCCGCCCGGGAACGAGGCGACGTCCCCTCCGCCGCGGAGTTCCGCGCCATGAGCGGACGGGGCATCGAGGCCCGGGTCGACGGCCAGAGCGTGGCGGTGGGAGGGCCCGCCCTTCTCCGGGAGAAGGGGATGGAGGTGCCCCAAGCCCTGGCCGGCCCGACCGGACAGTGGGAGGAGAGGGGAGCAGCGGTCCTGTATGTGGTCGTGGACGGCGCCGTGGCCGGAGCCCTCTCCCTGGAGGACGAGGTGCGGCCCGAGTCCCGCCAGGCCGTGGACCGGCTCCATGAGATGGGCCTGCAGGTGGCGATGATCACCGGGGACGCCCGCCAGGTGGCCGAGGCAGTGGGCGCGGAGCTCCAGATCGACGAGGTCATGGCCGAGGTACTCCCCGAGGACAAGCACCGCAAGGTGGCCGAGCTGCAGGATCGGGGCCTGCGGGTGGCGATGGTGGGCGACGGCGTGAACGACGCCCCCGCCCTGGCCCAGGCCGACGTGGGGATCGCCATCGGGGCGGGCACCGACGTGGCCATCGAGTCGGCCGGCATCGTCCTCGCCTCCGACGACCCGCGGGCGGTGGTCTCGGTCCATCGCC